>JAIDME010000085.1 GCA_029050705.1 Acetatifactor sp. | reverse complement strand
TATCCTCAACTTTCATGACCAGTACGTTATCACACTCTACCCAGGTAGGCTTTAAGTCGCCGGCGTTGTAAGTGATGCCGTCTGCCAGGGTGATTCCTTCCCCTGCCGTTTCAGGGTCAAAGGTGATACCTGTCTTTGCATTGTTATAGCCGCATGCCATACGAAGCACGGTGCCGTCCGCAAAGGTAAGCTCCGGTGCTGCCGGAGTATCCACTACACCATTATCGCCGCCGTTGTTGGTTTCGCCTCCGCCGTTGTTGGCTTCCCCGCCCCCGTTGTTGGTTGCGGGATTACTGCTGCTGGGCTGCTGTGAACTGCCATCAGTGTTCCCGCCATCGCCGCAGCCCGACAGAAGCATTGCAGCAGCAAGTGAAACAGCCAGCAATGAAGTAAGTTTCTTCTTTTTCATTTTTTTCCTCCTTTTTCTATATCAACCGCATTGTAATGCGCGATTGAGCATAATAATATACCGCTCCTACTTGACACCGCCCGCATTGACACCCTTTGCAAAATACTTCTGAATGAAAGGGTATATGATCAATATAGGAACAATGGAACAGACGATCAGGGCATAAATAACGGAATCAGAAGCATAATTATAATTCCAGCCCGCTATATAATCAGGATCCGTAAACTCCTCCAGTCTCAGACGGATAAACACCTGAAGGGGATGCTCGTTGTTATTTGAGATCATCTGCCTTGCCCAGAAATAACCGTTCCAACGGGAGATTCCGAAGAACAGAGCCACTGTTGCAATAATGGATTTGCTCATGGGTACATAGACTCTCCAGAGAACCTGCATCTCCGTGGCACCGTCCACAATGGCGGCCTCCTCAATCTCTGAGGGAACTCCCTCAAAAGAGTTTCTCAACAGTATGATGTTCATGGCCGCCATACCCATGGCAATGACTACCAGCCATTTGTCATCCATAATACCCACTGCGTTAAATACTCTCTTTGTATCCAGATAGTTCAGGTACTGGGGCACAAGACCCGCGCTGAACCACATGGTAAACACCAGAAAAAAGTTGAAACCCTTGCGGAACAACAGCCGCTTCTTGGACAGGGCATACGCTCCCAGAATGGAGATGCCCAGAGACCAGATCGTCCCGTAAAAGGTCAGGAACAAGGTGTTTGTATAGGCGTTCCAGAACATATTGTTGTTGAACATCCTGGAAAATGCCTCAAACTGTATATTCTTCGGGAGCAAAACCAGTTCGTTATATTCCACTGCATGTCTTCCGCTTAAAGCGGCAGAAATAGTATAAATAAAAGGATAGAGGCAGCAGATTGCAAATATGGTCAGCAGTGTGTAACTTATAATCTTAAATATCAATTCCGAAATTTCAAGTTTTCTCTTCATTTTTCAGCCAGCCCCTTTAATAGAGTGATACGTTGGATGCTTTCCTTGCGATGGTGTTTGCACCGATGACGAGAAGCATTCCGATTACGTTGTTCATCATTTCCGCCGCAGAGGCAAGCCCCTGCATGGCCCCTGCAATACCATACCGCTGTGAGAAAGTCGATACCACATCCGCCGTGACATAAGTGTTGCTGTTGTACAGCAGCAGAACCTTCTCGTAACCCACATTCAGCAGAGAACCTATCCTGGTGATCAGCATGATGACAATGGTTGACAGGATACACGGCAGAACCACATATTTCATCTGAGCCAGCTTTCCTGCCCCGTCTATCTGGGCCGCCTCATAACTGGTAGGCGCAATGGCGATGATTGCCGCAAAGAATACAATACTGTCGTAACCCGCACCCTCCCAGATACCACTGATCTGATAAATTGCTCTGAAGAAGGCCGGATCATTCAGCAGGCCTGCATATGCCGCCTCCTCACTGATCAATCCGATATGCTGCAGCAGCTGAGAAAGAATACCTACGCCGGAAGTCAGGGAGCCCTGCTTCACAAGCATGGTCACCATGGAAGTCATGACAACCGTTGACATGAACTTGGGCAGATAAGTAATAACCTGATACGCACTGCGGACAATGTTTGAGCGGATCTCGTTGAAGAACAGAGCAACGATGATCGGCATAGGGAAACCGAAACACAATCCGTAAAAGCTCAGCAGGAAGGTGTTGCGGAAAGCCCTCCAGAACTCCGTAGAAAGGCCCGTACCTCCCACCAGCAGATTCTTGAAATTGGAAAATCCCAGATAATACTGATCCGCCACCGGCTTCACCGAATCCGTTATCTTAAAACACCCCAGAAGCTCATACATAGGGAAATAACGCCAGAACAGGAACACCAGAATCATAGGCACCAGCATCAGATACAACCGCCAGTCCTTCAGAATCATCCTTCCCACATTCAGCCAGTGGTGCTTCTCCACATCATCCCTGACAATCTGTTCGGGATTTTCGATATAGGTTCCGCTCTCCTTGTCAAAAATCAAATAGTCACAAGCGCCCCGCTGCATCCTTAAAACCTCCTATAAATTCTCTTTTCTCCTCTCTGCCTCCGTCCGGATCAGGTAGTGCTTCTGGTCTTCAAACAGCCCGTCCACTCTTCGTGAAATCAGCACTACCACAACCGCATACAGCAGCGAGAGGGAATCTGTCATAAAAAATGAAGCTATGGAGCCGGGGCTTCCTCCGAAGACCAGGCTCACAAGCCATCTTCCAAACTGTGCGCCGCAGAACGCAACAGCTGTAAACAAAACGGTAAAACAAATTCCATTTCTGACTTTTTCTTTGTTTGCAAACTTAAATAAAACAAGCGCAATCAATGCAAAACAGTTTCCCACACAGTATACCGCAAATTGTTCCGGACCGGCCTCCTGCACCAGACAGAAGACAAAGCCGCCCGCCACAGCGTGTATCACGGCATAACCGCCCCAGCGCATCATAACAATGCAGAGAACCGCAACCACCTGTGAAAGTGTATACAATTCACCTGGGAACCACCTTAATGCGGCTATCACTGTAAGGCACTCAAATACAGAAAGGATGACCAGCCAGATTGCAAGGTCTATACCCCTGTACTGCTTAAATGAAATATTATTCATGTAAATGTTCCTTGGCAATTATAATAAACAGCCTTCATTTATGTGCAATTCGGACACTTTCACCTGATTAAGGCATAAATCGGACAGTACCCTTGAGTTTAAGTATACCACATTTTAGAATTATTTCAATGCCTTTTTATTAAAACTGCATAAAAATCCATAATATTATATAATTCTGCCCTCAAGCATCAATAATTTGATTTTTCTGTCGATTCCTCCGGCATAGCCGGTCAGGCTTCCGTCCGCACCCACAACACGATGACAGGGGACAATGACGGAAACAGGATTATGTCCCACCGCTCCTCCCACAGCCTGGGCCGACATCCCCGGCAATCCCCGTTCTTCGGCAATCATGCCTGCAATCCGGCCATAAGTTGTTGTTTCACCATAAGGAATCCTGCAAAGGATCTTCCACACATCCAGCTGAAATGGTGTCCCTGTCAGGTGGAGAGACAATGCAAAATCCGGCTCCCTCCCCGAAAAATAAATGTCAAGCCAGCGCCTTGTTTCTTCAAAAACGGGCACATTCTTTTCTTCGCACCCGCATCCAAGACCGCGGCCATAATATTTTGCACCTGCAAACCACAGTCCGGTCAGACCTATATCATCTGCGGCCAGGAGAATTTCCCCCAGAGGCGACTGAACGGTCATGGTGTATTGCATAAAATCTCCTCCAAAACGCTTTCCCGCAATATTACATTTATGACTAATATAGTCCCCTCTCACGCATCCGGCCTCCTGATCTCTAATACTCAAAAACCTATAAACATTTCTGTCTATAGGTTTTGAATCAAGCATTTGATGTATTAATTATAGTACGGCAAAGTCACCTTTGCAATAGAGGCATTACAGTTTTACAGGTATTTCTTATCCTCCTCGTACTGCTTCGACCTCTCGTAATATTTTGCCTGAGCCTCCCAGAGCTCCCGGTATTTTCCCTCTGTACCGATCAGCTCCTCATGATTTCCCCGCTGGATGACACTTCCGTCCTCAAACACCAGTATCTCCCCGCAGAACCTGCAGCTGGACAGTCTGTGGCTGATGTAGATTGCCGTGCGGTCTCCCACGATCTCATCAAATCTCCGGTAGATATCCGCCTCCGCTATCGGATCCAGACTGGCCGTAGGCTCATCCAGAATAATGAACGGCGCGTCCTTATACAGCGCCCGGGCAATGGCGATCTTCTGTCGTTCACCTCCCGAAAGCTGAATACCCTCCTCGTCAAAATCCTTAAAAAGCCAGGTATTCAGGCCGTCAGGGAGCTCCTTCAGCCGTTCTCCGAAGCCGGCCTCCTCAAGACATTTTCCGGCTCTTGTCTCGTCCACGTCACAGGAGCCCGCCACATTCTGTCCCAGCTGGTGGGACAGCAGACAGAAATCCTGGAATACCACCGAGAAAATGGCCATGTATTCCTCATGGCGGTATTTTTTGATGTTCACGCCGTTTAGAAGAATCTCTCCCTCCTGGGGGTCATAAAGGCGGCAGAGCAGTTTGATAAAAGTGGACTTGCCGGATCCGTTCTCGCCTACCACCGCCAGCTTGCTTCCCACCTCAAAGCTCACCGAGACATTTTTCAGCACCCAGCTCTCGGAATTCGGATACCGGAAGCTGACATTCCGAAACTCCACATTGTACTTCCTGTCCCGCCGCTTTTCCGTGGTCAGGCTGCCCTGGTACATATTGTTCGGCAGATCCAGAAACTCAAAGATTTTCTCCACAAAGCCGGCGTTCACCCTGAGTTCGTTTGCCATCTGCATAAGTCCGGTTAAACCCGAGGCCAGCCTGCTTACCGCACCCACATACTGGGTAACCTGCCCGATGCCGAAGGCCCCTGCCCAGGCTTTCAGGCAGACAAACAGATAGATCACGCTCATCAGCAGCTTCTCGCCCAGGGATACTCCCATCAGACAGAGCCCAAAGCTGCCCTTGTACTTTCTGTCGCATATTCCTCCCACATGCCAGGTATTCTCCTTCCAGGAATAATGACGCGCAATTTCCGCCTGGGGATACATTCGGTACTCCACCATACTGTCAGCATCATCCCGGAAATACCCAAAATGCGAGAACAGTCTGTTTCCCAGTCTTGCTGCATCGGCCCAGGATGCATTCACCTCCATCAGCCTTACCTTCAGCCAGGGAGCTATGGCTGCGGTCAGCGCCATCAACCCCAGAAAACCCAGGATGACCAGGGGATGGTTCAAACAGGCAAACGGACTTCCCTCCGGAACCTTTCTGATAAACAGCCCCACCGACAGCGCAATGGCGCCGATCACGGAAAAGAAATCCGATACAATATTTTCAAAAACCCATTGAATTCTCGGGAACCCCCAGTTGTTCCAGTTTCTGTTTTGAGTAATCTGGTCATAGAGATCCCGGACCTTCTGGTCTTCCACATCACAGTAATCCATTGACATGAACTTTTCATCTTCGATCCTTTGCATGTTAGGCCAGAAAAGTGAGGATTTAACCGCATAAACATGGTACATTACACCGTTGATGATTCCGAAGGCGGCTGCCGTGAGGATTGAGACAAGCGCCCACATCGTCAGCGTTTCCACCCGTCTTTCTCCCGCCAGCTCACCGATCAGCCTTGCCATGATGACCAGACCCGCATAGGAAGCAGCCACATTCAACAGTGCTTTCACAACTGCATAGGGAAACATCAATTTATTTTTGGAAGCCAGGAGTCTGACCGCACGAATATTGACCCGGACAGCCCTGCGCCAGCTTATATTTTCAGATTTGGTTGACATCGAACTCCGCTCCTTCCCTGTAATATCTTGACTGGATCTCAAACAGCCGCGCATACTCCCCGCCCTTTTCAATCAGCTCCTCGTGAGTCCCTTCCTCGGCGATCTTTCCCTCCTCCAGGTACAGAACCCTGTCACAGAACCTTGTGGATGCCAGCCGATGAGAGATGAACACCGCGGTCCTGCCCTTTGTCATCTCGCTGTACTTATTGTACATATCCTGCTCGGCCAGAGGGTCCAGCGCCGCCGTGGGCTCGTCAAGCATCAGCATCGCGCCGTTCTTGTAGAGCGCCCGGGCCAGCATCAGGCGCTGATACTGACCTCCGGAGAGCATTACGCCGTCCAGGTAGACACTCCGCCCAAGATGCGTGTCCAGCCCCGCCGGCAGCTCTGAGACCATTTTTGTCAGCCCTGCTTTTTCAATGCAGTCCTTCACCCTCTCCAGGTCAATGTCCGTGGCGGACTGGGCAACCGTCTCCGCCACGGTGATATCCATGATGTTAAAATGCTGAAACACTGCCGAGAACAGCCCGTAATACTCTCCTCGGTTAAACTCCCGAATGTCGGTTCCGTTCAGCAGAACGCGCCCTTCGTCCGGATCCAGCAGACCGGTCATAAGCTTGACCAGCGTAGTCTTACCCGCTCCGTTTAATCCTACCACCGCCACCTTCTCGCCTTTTTTCACAGTCAGATTCATACCATCAATGATCTTTTCATCCGACTGAGGGTAAGAGAAGCTGACGTTTTCCAGCCGGATCTCGTAGGTTTCATCCCGGGGAATGTCTTTTCCGCCCTCAAAACGGAAGGGTTCCTCATAATACAGGCATTCCATGAGACTGGAGAGATCCAGACACATATTCTTAAGCTCCAGCAGATTGTTCAGGACGCCGCTGAGCTGCCCGTTGAAGGAATTAACTGCCGAAAAATAAAGCATAAATTCCGCCGCGCTCATGCTGCTTTCCAGACACATTTTCAGCAGGATATAGCAGGTGGCCCCGCTCCTTAAAAATTCCAGGGTCGTACTGGAAAAGGTTCCGATCAGGTAAAAGCCATGTTCCCTCCTGGAGTACGTCTGACGTGCCAGAAACGCCTTGTCGGTCAGACGCCGGATCCAGCTTTTCAGGCCGAACAGACGAATGTCCTTGGCTACGGTCAGATCCCGGGGCCGACCGGTCAGGTACCACATCTGCTTGTCTAAATGCGAGAGTTCCTCGCGGTGACGGTAATTATACTTGTAAACATAGGATGACACGATAAAATCCAGACCGCTCAAAGCCATGGTTACCGCAAAGACCAGCGGATGGACATGTGTCAGCACTGCGGCGAAAAAAACGAACATGGCCAGCCGCACCGCCAGTTCCTGCAAGACATGCCATATCCTCTCGCAGGCGGATTGATTGCTGTTACAGCACTGTCTGGCTCGCTCCAGAAGCCTCTGCCACTTCGTATCCAGGCAATTAACATAAGAGGTATCCGCCACCTTATCCATAAGTTCCCGCAGAATATGGGAGCGCAGCTCTATTTGATACGGCTGCTTCAATCCCCAGCTGCCTGCCCCGTTGCCGATAAACGCAATCAGGGCATCCGAAACAAGGCACCCTCCGATCAAAAACGCAGCGGTGAGCAAGAGCTCACCCACAGGACTCCCGGCTTCCAGCCGCGCCAGAATCATCGGGGACATATAAAACCCGAATACCGCGCTGGAGATATTAATAATAATCTGCAGCAGCAGAAGAAACGGAACCTCGGCGCGGTGTCGGAACGCCCGTGAAAACATGAAACCCACGCAGCGCCACATACCGTACTTCGGTTTTTCTTTTTTCTTTTCCGTAGACATACTTTTCACTCCTTCTGTTATTCTTCCCGATACCTTTTTCGAACAGTATAAGTCAAAAATCCCCGAAATAAAATTTCGGGGATGAAACGTATTCTGTGGGGGATGAATTGTATGATACCAGGGTCAAAAGGTCATGCGTTTCATGCTTGCATGAAAAAGCATGACTTTGGGACCCGAAAGACATGAGCAAGCAGCCATTTTTCGAAGAAAAATGAGTGGATTGTGAATGTCTTAGGATTGCGAGAGTGCGCAGCACGGAGCAATCCGTAGGTATCATGGGGGCAAAATACCTTTTGACCCCAGCATCATTATATTAGATTAGCTCAGCGCCTCCGGCAGCAGAATTTCCGTGGTAAATGCCCCGTCCTCCGAATTTACGGACAGGTAACCGCCCAGTTTTTTCACTACCGAGTCTATTCTTCCCAGACCCAGTCCGTGGTCACCGCCCTTAGAGCTTCTGAAAATGTTTCCGATCTTTGTCAGCTTTCCGCCGCTTGTGAAATTTAAAAAGGAAATGTACAGCTGCACGCCCTTCATATCCATATAAACCCGGATCACCCGCCGCTCCGGCGGCAGGGAGACGCTGGCCTCTATGGCATTGTCAAAAAGATTGCCAATGATGGTACAGAGGTCTACTGCCGAAAAATTCAGCAGGGCCGGAATGTGCGCGTCCGCCTCGACCCTGATCCCCCGGTCATTTGCCAGGGCAATCTTGGAGTTCAGAATGGCGTCTGTCATGGGGTTTCCGGTTTTAAATACAGTGTCCACGGTGTAAAGATCGGTCTCCAGTTCCTTGAGGTAGTCGGTGATCGCCTGAAGGTCTCCCCTGTCGGCATAGGTCTTCAGAACCTGAATATGATTGCGGTAATCGTGCCGCCAGCCCCGCATTTTGCGGTACATGTTGTCCACCTCGGCAAAGTGAGTCTTGATCAGTTCCTGCTGATACACCTCGATTTTTCTGTCCGCTCTCCGTGATATTTTCATGTCTATACCCTCTTTAGATTTATAATTGCCCGGTTGACTGTCTCGTATGCGCCCCTGGGCAGAGGCACCGATTCGCCGCCGCGAAGAAATATTTCGGAACGGGTCACCCGGGAAATAAAATGCAGATTGACGATATAAGACCTTCCCACTCTTAAAAAGCGCTCGTCCAATTCCCTCTCGATCTCCTTGAGCGTCCTCTTTACGGTATAGCTGCCTTCTGCGTGAACAGTGATATAGTTCTTGATCACTTCAATGTATCGAATCTCGCAGATTGGCAGCAGGACCGTCTCCGCGGAGGTCTCAAGCACTATCCTCCGGCCGTCGGTCTCCTGCTTCTCCAAAGCACGATTCAGTGTGGAAAAGAGCTTTTCCGACGAGACGGGCTTCAGCAGGTAGTGCAGCGCCGCCACCTCGTATCCCTCAGCGATATACTCTGAAAAACCTGTGATGAAGACAATCTGAATGAGCTTGTTCCCCTCCCGAAGACGCTTTGCCAGTTCCACGCCGTTCATTCCCGGCATCTCGATGTCCAGAAGCACCACATCCGGCGCGAGATCCTCATATTCAAACAGAAAAGCCTCGGCAGTAGGGAATTCGGACACGCTGACATCCGTGCCTGACTGCCGCGACCACTCCCGTACCAGAGAATTTATGGATGCCCGCTCCTCAGAAGAGTCATCACAAATACAAATTTTAACGTTCATGGCAAACTCCTTGACTCCCTGACAACAGGTTCACTTAACACTCCCATGGGCCTGACCTGATATTCCTCTGTCCATGATTCGTTCTCCGTCCTCCAGGAATCCGGCCCCAGCCAGACCAGGTCATCCCCGATCATATGCAGCTGGCCAAAACCATTATACCTATGCCCCAGACAGGTAACAGCTATTCTGTGGCTGCCTTTCTTCATGTTTTTCAATTCACACTGACAGGGGAGCAATGCCGCCATCTTCCCGGGCTCCCCGTCTACGGATATCTTCACCGCCGCCCCGGCATAATAAGGTATCTGTATGCTCAAGTCCGTCTCTCTTTCACAGGAAAGCTCAAAGTAATACACCATGTTGCCTGTATAAAACGGATAACCCTGTCTGGTATAATCTCCCCAGTACAGACGGTCAGGTTTCTGTATCAACTCTTTATATGCTCCCGACAGCTGTACCCCAAATTCTCCGAGAAGATACATCCACTCCGGATTGCTTGCATTTCCATACCGCAGGTATAAAACCAAGTCATTTTCTCCTTCCCGCAGCTTCGGCAGGGCAACCGTCCGGAGTGCCCGATCCACATAATACCCCACGGGATCCATACAGATCTCCTCACCGTTCAGCGTCCCCCGGTAATACTCCGGCTCTTCCAAAGCAAGGAAACAGCCATCTATTGCTATCCGGGAATAAATCGTTGTCTTCAGCCTGACCAGATGTTCCCTGCTGTCAGGAAGCGTTCTCACATAAGGCTGCTCCACATGCTCCATCCGCAAAGGATAGCCCAGCCGCCTCCGTAGATTATTGTCCGCCTTCAACAGTTCACACTCCTCAGAGTAATCCTCATCCTCCAATGCATACCGGAATTTATCCAGCAGCAGAACATTAGGTTCATCCGTTCTGTATCCTGCAGGCCTGCTGATCCTGTACTCCTTTTCAACTCCCGTATCGGCCGTGCCCTTCTGCAATATTTTCCGGAACATGCTGTCTGCGCGGGAACTTTCTGCTATATCTTTCACAGGTTCCAGACGCAGCAGGAGGCTGTCGTCGCCGTACAGGGAATACTGCAGTAACGTATTTCCTTTTTCGTACCCGACATTAAGCGTTTCTCTTTCCCCAGTCAGGGTATCATATTTTTCCGCCAGCCAGCAGCCTTTAAACTCAATCACGATCTGTTCCGGCGCATGCAGTGGCCTCCTCGTCCAGACTCCTTTCTGCCTTGCCTGCAACCCCCTGTAAGCCTGTGCAAGAAAAAACCATCTGCCATCCCCTTCCTGCCGGAACTGATGCAGATAAATCTCTTTCCGGCTGCCATCTGCCCCCTTGATATCAACTTCCCGCCAGGGTTCCAATGCACGAAGCAATATGCTCTTCTCCACAGGAACCCACTGACATCTGTCCGTAAAAGTCTTCAAGTGCGTATCCTCGCCGCAGGCCATATACTTTGGTTTTGTACCGCACAACAATATTTTTCCGCCGTTTTCCCGGAAATGGGATAACCTCTTAAACGTATTATATCGGAGATGGATGCAGTCCGGCACCAGAATCACATCATATTTCATTTTGCCGCATATGAATCCTTCCGTGCTGTCACTACTGACGGTATCCTCCGGCAGGTCATATTCCTCCAGTGCTGATTCTGCAATGTAATCAAAATCAATGCCGTTTGTCAGCAGCCACTCCGTAATATTCTTAAAATCCGTTTCCAGCTGTTCCTTTCTTCCCTGAATCCGGCCTGCCGCCCCCTGATACAGCCACATTGTTTCAATGGGATGTATTATCCCCACGCGCACCATCGGCTCCCCTCTGGTAAGGCAATAGTTCACGCGGGCAAAATGGTCCTCTATGTAACTAAAATCCCTGTACCAGGGCGACTGCCAGCCGATCGCCGCCGGGTAATCCCTTTTCGCTTCCCCTGCCATGGAAGCCCATGCCAGATGCGGGACCCTTGTGGTGACTCCCAGTGCCGCCTGCCAGTCTCCCGCCAGCTTATATCCTTTAAAATCAAAATCCCATTGCGTCACACCGTACAGTTCGCTCAGCACTCCTTCCCTGCCCTGCTGGTGCGCCACACTGGATGCCTGCTTCACCGAAGAAAACTCTCTGAAATCGCACAAATTATCTATGCCCGGTAATTGGAACACACGATAACATCTCATAGCCTCCCCAACTGCTCCCGCCTGTCCTGCCAGGCTCTCCTCACCGAGAATATGCCCCGTAGACAGAATACCGTGATTCCGGCACCATTTCCCGATGGTTCCGCAATATGCAGAGACAAATTGTTCCGCACATACCTCATACAGATAATACCTCTGCCGTGATATCTCCTCCCCCTTCCGGTTCCAAACCATATCAGGAACAGCCTGAAAAAAGTCCAACCCGCATTTCTGCATGTACAGTTCAGGCAGCTTCTCCGTAAACGGCAGACCGATGCTTTCTATTTCTATTGCATGCGCTGACAGTGACATCCCCGAGATATGAGGCTCATCCGTAAAAATTGCGGGAATGGACTTCCCGAATTCCTCCTGAAGCACATCCGCGTATCTTTCATGAGTTTTTTCAATAAATGCTTTGACCGCATCCTCATTCAGGGTATCCGCATAAGTCTGGTTGTTGCACCATGGCGTCTCCTTTTCCATGACTTCATACAAGTACCAGATTTTTCCCCTC
>JAIDME010000084.1 GCA_029050705.1 Acetatifactor sp. | reverse complement strand
TTCTTATTCTGAAAATGGAAAACAATATCTTATAAAAATTTCTAATAATCTTTCTGAAGATAATAAAAATGCTATTGAGACAAAATCTATAATAGAGCAAATACGAAAAGATTTTAAATTGACAACCAGTAATAGTTTTGAAGGATATAAAATATCTAAATACTATGGAATCGCTTCAGGAAGTACTGTACTTGGTACTGGCTTTTTATCTGAGGGTAGAGCGGCGGTAAGCGATGCTTTCGGTATAGAAAATGACTCGTTTTCTGATAAGCTTGAACAAGCAAGAAACAGTTCTATAAAAAAAATGATTGATGAAGCAATCAAACAAGGTGGTAATGCCTTAATAGGTGTTTCGTTTGATTATATAAATTTTACTAACAATTTGATTGGTGTAGTTGCCAATGGAACAGTTGTTGAGATTGCTATGGTTGACGAATAAGTAATGTTTGATTTATAAATCACATCCTTTCTTTTTATTTTGCAGAGCAATAAGACTACCTTATAAAATACACCAGTTAATCATGTATTTTATACAATAGTTATATTTTAAGATATGTTAAAGCTACTAAAAACAACAATACTATAAATTAAGTGAGGTAATAATTATGGCTTTAATTAAGTGCCCTGAATGTGGGAAAGAGATATCTGACACAATAAAAGAATGTCCGCATTGTGGATATAATCTACGAAATTGTGTAAAGCCTAAAATGAAAACTCTGATTAAAATAATCATTATAATGTTTATAGTGATTATTCTGATTTTTGTATCTTTACTATTAATTGGTAAAGGTTCAATAAAAGTAGCATTTAATATTATTCAGTCAGGTAGTCTTGAATGTGTAAAAGAGCATGATTTAGGCGAAGCAACTTGCCAGCATGGACAAATATGTAAAAGATGTAATACCGAAATAGGACAAGCGGTTAACCATAAATGGTTAGAAGCAACTTGCCAGCATGGTAATATATGTATATATTGTAATATTGAAGAAGGAGAAAAAAGCGATCATCAATGGGAGAATGCAACTTGCACCCAAAAACAGACCTGTAATATTTGCGGTCTGACAGAAGGTGAGGCGCTGGGGCATACAACACGGCAAGGATATTGTCAAAACTGTAATAACTATATTAATGAATTGCAAGATATATACGATTATCTTCTTGCTTGTGTAAATAGTTCATGGGATATAATTGAAGAATCACTGAATACAATGAACCTAACAGAATCATTTTATGACACTACATATGTTGCAAGTGCAAATGAACTGGATTATAAACTACAAAGCTTACTTTATGAAGCCGCAGATATAGCTTATCAATATGAAGAATTTTACGATATTGGCTATGAGCTAAAAATGGCTGGTGCTAAATTGTATTTGTTCGATTCGCTTACTAGTGATACAGGATTTGGGTCTTATACATATATGACATATATGGCTAATTCCATTGCGGACTGTGCAAACTTATTAGGAAATGCACAAAAACAAATTGATGAATTAGCTGAATAGCTTTAGGTTTCACAGTAAATTTTTAATGATATGTTTAAGATTAGAAAACTTATCCACATAGTAATCGAAAAGTTAAAATTTTATCTGGATTAAGGCCAGGGACGTCTATAGCAATATGAGAAATCTTCATTAAAGAGATAAATAAACTTTTTGAATGTAAAAACCGCGGGTATACATGGTAGTAATGGAATAGTAGTAGAGTTAAATATCACGTCCTTTCTAATATTTTATTGCGAACAATATAAGGATATTTTTATTGACTTTTGGAGAAATTTCATGGTATAGTACATTCGTATGGAAAACAGGGGATGAGAGTCTTCCATGCAAATATTTTGGCAACATGGTTGCCTTATTGATTGAGTTAAAAGCTCAAATTTTATAAGTTGGTTACTATAAACCGGTGCTGGTGCACATCTAACTTGTGAAACGGTCAATAAGAGTAGTAAAAGTAAAATATTTGCTATATAGACTCTAAAAACCACATATCTGTCCATACGCTGCTGTTATACCGGAGGGCCGGAGGCCCGGCCGGTTTTGAAACACCCCGCTGATAATGCTCGCACATTGTGCATAGCAGACGGCGCGGCATAAACCGACAGATTTTCAAGGCAAGTGATGAGTGGCATCACTTGCCTTTTTATTATGTACAGGACCGCATGTGAAATTTAGCTGCTTTGCAGCATGCGGCCCGCGCGACGGGCAGGGAGAAAATCTTCCCACTCGATTTCGCAGGAGAGGAGGAAAATATGAGCGATAAGATTTCCCTGTACGGTTTCAATAATCTGACGAAATCCCTCAGTTTTAACATTTATGACGTATGTTATGCGAAGACACAGCGGGAGCAGAAGGATTATATCGCATACATTGACAAGCAGTATAATTCCGAGCGTCTGACCAATATTCTGACTAATGTGACGGACATGATCGGCGCTAAGGTGTTAAATATTTCAAGCCAGGACTATGAGCCCCAGGGCAGCTCCGTGACGATCCTGGTGGCGGAACAGAGCATGGTGCCTGTGGGGGATACTACGGTGGCGCATCTGGACAAAAGCCACATTACGGTGCATACCTATCCGGAGTACCATCCGGAGACATGTCTGGCTACTTTCCGGGTAGATATTGATGTAGCTACCTGCGGAGAGATTACGCCTCTTTCCACGCTGGATTATCTGATCGGCTCCTTTGACTCGGACATTATTACCATGGATTACCGTATCAGGGGCTTTACCAGAGATATTGGGGGGCATAAGCTGTTTATAGACCACAAAATAACGTCTATCCAGGATTATATTGACGATTCCATACTGCGCAGATATGATGCGGTGGACATCAATGTGTATGACGCAAATATTTTCCACACAAAGATGCTGATCAAGGAAATCGATCTGCAGGAGTACCTGTTCAACAGTGACGTATATGAGCTGCCGCCGAAAATCCGGTTGGAGATCATGGATAATCTGCGGAAAGAGATGATTGAGATATTCAGCGGAAGAAATGTGTACTAGCGCTCCATCTACCAAATAATTAATCATTTTTGGTTGCCGGAATTGTCTTTTACTGTGTTGTTTTCGGAGAAAGGGAAACCATATGGAGGACTATGAAATAAATACCTTCGAGGATCTGTATGCCGGGCTTGCCTGCCTGGAGGAAAGGGGAATAAGGGGATGGCATACGGAACGGGAGAGCAAAGATGTATTTGTGATAGATGGGGGTAAATCCGGGCGCATTTGTGTTCGCAGCCGGAAAGGCAGGGTGCACTTTGAATTTTGGTGCAAACGAGAGATGATTTATGAGGATTCCTTTTCCTGCAAGGAAGCTTATGAGGTATGTCTTGAAGCGGTGCAGAAATGGAATGTACGTCTGCCCAGCAAGTGGATCAGTGTGCAAAAGCCGGACATATTTCTGCCGCCTGCGCTGGAAAGGTTTCTGAGGATTGCGGGCTGCATAGTCGGCATCCTTATGGTATCAGTATTTGCTTTTTTACTGTTTGCCATTTGGATTCATTATGATAAGGTAACGCCTTTTTACGTTTACCTTTCACTTACCTTTTCTTTTGGTGTGCCTCTGCTTGGCGGAATTGTCCTGATTATCCTGTCAGTGAGAAAAAAAGGCAAAAGGACGCACATTACGGAAAAATAAGAATTTCGGAAAGGAGGCGCCGGATGGGCCGTTTCAATCAGGGGAAAGCCCCTATTTATGAGGCGCTGGAGGAGTTCAGAAAAAACAGAGTCGTACCCTTTGACGTACCGGGACATAAGCGTGGCCGCGGAAATCCGGAACTGGTGGAGCTGTTGGGGCAGCAGTGTGTGGAAATTGACGTGAATTCCATGAAAGCGCTGGATAATCTCTGCCACCCCGTGTCGGTCATTCGGGAGGCGGAGGAGATGGCGGCGGAAGCCTTTGGGGCTGCCTATGCCTTTCTCATGGTAGGCGGAACTACCTCCTCAGTGCAGAGCATGGTGCTGAGCGTCTGCAAAAAAGGGGACAAGATCATTCTGCCCAGGAACGTACACAGGAGCGTTATCAATGCGCTGGTTCTGGGCGGTGCAATTCCAGTCTATGTGAATCCGGATATGGACAGAGATCTTGGGATTGCTCTGGGAATGAAGGTTTCCCAGGTGGAGAAGGCCATCCGGGAAAACCCTGACGCAGTGGCAGTGCTGGTGAACAATCCCACATATTACGGCATTTGCTCCGATCTGCGGAGTATAGTGAAGCTTGCCCATGCAAACGGCATGAAGGTGCTGGTTGACGAAGCCCACGGAACTCATTTTTATTTTGGCGCAGATATGCCCCTGTCGGCTATGGAAGCGGGAGCGGACGTGGCCGCAGTCAGTATGCACAAGTCCGGCGGAAGCCTGACCCAGAGCTCTTTTCTGCTGACCGGGGCGGCCATGAATCCCGGCTATGTGCGTCAGGTCATTAACCTGACCCAGACCACCAGCGCATCCTATCTGCTGCTGGCAAGCCTTGATATTTCCAGAAGGAATCTGGCGCTCAGGGGAAAAGAGGAATTTGGCAAGGTCATCGCTCTGGCTGAGTACGCGAGACAGGAGATCAACTGTATCGGCGGATATTATGCCTATACTGCAGAGTTGATCAACGGGGACAGTATTTTTGACTTTGACAGGACGAAGCTGACAATCAATACTCTGGGCATCGGTCTGGCGGGAATTGAAGTCTATGACATCCTGCGGGATGAGTACGACATTCAGATGGAGCTGGGCGACATAGCAAATGTGCTTGCCTATATCTCTATCGGCGACAGGGAGCGGGACATGGAGCGGCTCATCGGTGCCCTGGCGGAGATTAAGAGGAAGTATGCAAAGGATAATTCCGGTATGTATACCCAGGAATATATTGATCCTAAGGTGGCCGTGTCTCCTCAAAACGCATTTTATGCGGAAAAGGAGGCTCTGCCGCTGATGGAGACGGAGGGACGCATCTGCAGCGAATTTGTCATGTGTTATCCGCCGGGCATTCCCGTTCTGGCGCCCGGAGAGGAGATAACGGCGGAAATTCTGGAGTATATTGCCTATGCCAAAGAGAAGGGCTGTTCCATGACCGGACCGGAGGATGCGGCGATTGAGCGGCTGAATGTGCTGAAGGAAATCAGATTCTGAGGGAGGTGGAGCATGGAACTGTGGTTTTCGGAGCCTCATACGCCGAATGTAAAGCTGTCGATCCGGGTGGACAGGCAGCTTTACAGCGGGGAGAGTGATTTTCAGAGGATTGATGTGTTTGAATCGCCGGAGTTCGGGCGGTTTCTCGTGCTGGACGGCTACATCATGCTGACGGAGAAGGACGAGTTCATCTACCATGAGATGATCGTGCATGTGCCCATGGCGGTTCATCCCAATGTAAAGCGGGTGCTTGTCATCGGGGCCGGGGACGGCGGTGTGGTCAGGGAGCTTACAAAGTACCCTGAAATTGAGCATATTGATCTGGTGGAGATTGATGAGATGGTGATCCGGGTGTGCAGGGAATTCCTGCCCGGAACCTCCTGCAGAATGGAAGAGGAAAGAGTCCACATTCACTATGAGGACGGCCTCAAATATGTCCGCGCACAGGAGGATGCCTATGACCTGATCATTGTGGATTCCACGGATCCCTTCGGACCGGGAGAAGGCCTGTTTACCAAGGAGTTTTACGGCAACTGCTACAAGGCGCTGAAGGAGGACGGTATCATGGTAAATCAGCATGAGAGCCCCTTTTATGAGGCGGACGCCACGGCCTGTATGCGGGCCCACAAACGCATTGTGGAGACCTTCCCTATCAGCCGGGTCTATCAGGCCCACATTCCTACCTACCCTTCCGGCCACTGGCTGTTTGGTTTTGCGTCCAGGAAATACCATCCGGTGCATGACCTGGACAGGGAGCGCTGGATGAACAGAGAACTGGATACACGGTATTACACACCAAAACTCCATGAGGGTGCATTCTGCCTTCCTGCCTATGTGGAAAAGCTGCTGCGGGGGGTGGAGATACATGAATAATCTGAGTCGGCGCAGACAGGCGGCAGCGATTGCGGTGCTGGCAGGGGCGATACTTGTGATTTTCCTGACAGTCATTCTGGCCGTTGTAATTAATTCTGAAAAAGAAGAGCAGACGGAGGAAGCAGGCGGAGAAAGCATGCAGACAGAAGATGTGACACTTGCGTCAGATTCTGCTGGGGAGCCTTCGGAGACCACTCCTCAGCCGGGATCGGAGGATGATTCGGAGCCTGAAGAAGGGTCGAACTTCGCACAGGAATCCGGGGACAAGCTTTCAGAGGAGGCTTCCGGATCGGCGGGGGGCTCCAGTGAAGAGCCCGAAACTGCGAAAGAGTCAGGAGAAGAATCCGGGCCGGCTTCAGGGTCTGAGACGGAATCTGTGCCGGAACCGGCGCTCAGTCAGGCGGAGCTTCTTCTGACGGAAATGAGTACCAAAGAAAAGGTTTGCCAACTTTTTATGGTATTTCCGTCACAAGTGACACGCGTGTCACATGTGACCAAAGCCGGAGATCTGACCCGGCAGGGGCTTGCAGACTATCCCGTGGGAGGCTTTATCTATGATAAGACAAACATGGTGAGCCGGGAACAGGTGACGGAAATGCTCACCACAGTGCAGACTTATTCGAAGATTCCTCTGATCCTGACCTGCGACGAGGAGGGAGGCAGGGTAAACCGTCTGATGAGCACTGTGGGAACCACCTATATAGACAGCATGATGAGCTATCGTGATCAGGGTCCGGAGAAAGCAGCGGAAAATGCAGAGACGATTGCCGGAGATTTAGTGAACTGCGGTTTTAATGCAGACCTGGCTCCCGTGGCGGATGTATGGTCCAATCCGGAGAATAAGGTGATCGGAGACCGGGCTTACAGCGATGATTTTGCCCAGGCAGCCACCCTGGTTGCCGCTGCTGTGGAGGGTTTTCATGCAGGCGGGGTCGCCTGTACCTTAAAGCATTTTCCCGGACACGGCGATACCGCTGCAGATTCCCACACAGGCGCCGCATATGTGACAAAGACTCTTGATGAGCTGAGAAGCGGAGAACTGCTCTCCTTTCAGGCAGGGATAGACGCAGGCGCTGATATGGTTATGATCGGACATCTGACCGTCACGGATATAGAAAACGTTCCTGCTCTGTTTTCCTACCGGATCGTGACGCAGCTTCTCAGGGAGGAGATGGGCTTTGACGGAGTGATCATAACGGACTCCCTGCAGATGAAGGCTGTCACGGATTCCTACGGCAGCGGCCAGGCTGCGGTGCTGGCAGTGCAGGCGGGTGTGGATATACTGTTATGCCCTGCGAATCTGGAGGAGGCCGTGGGTGCTCTTCTCGATGCGGTGGAAACAGGCGTAATATCGGAGGAGCGGCTGAATGAGAGTGTGCTGAGGATATTAAAGCTGAAAGAAGAAATGGGTATTTTGTAAATACCATAAGAAGGGAGATAATATATGTCAAAAATTTTAATCATCGGCTGCGGAGGTGTGGCTTCCGTGGCGATTCAGAAATGTGCAAAGAAGGCGGATGTATTTTCCGAAATATGCATTGCCAGCCGCACGTTAAGCAAGTGCGATGGGCTGAAGGCAAAAATTGAGGAGGACTGCAGAAAGACCGGAGATAAGGCTCCCGTCATCACCACGGCAAAAGTGAACGCGGACGACGTGGGCGACCTGACTGCCCTGATTCAAAAAGAGCAGCCGAAGGTCGTTTTGAATCTTGCGCTGCCTTATCAGGATCTGACGATCATGGACGCATGTCTGGCCTGCGGCGTGGATTATATTGACACCGCAAACTACGAGGCGGAGGATACAGAGGATCCTGAGTGGCGCGCTGTCTATGAAAAGCGCTGTAAGGAAAAGGGATTTACGGCATATTTTGACTATTCCTGGCAGTGGGCGTACAGGGAGCGCTTTGAGAAGGCGGGAATCACGGGATTGCTGGGAAGCGGCTTTGACCCCGGTGTCACAAGCGTGTTCTCCGCGTATGCCCTGAAACATTATTTCGACGAGATTCACTATATTGACATTATGGACTGCAACGGCGGCGACCACGGGTATCCCTTTGCCACCAATTTTAATCCCGAGATCAATCTCAGGGAGGTTTCCGCCAACGGCTCTTATTGGGAGAACGGCCGCTGGGTGGAGACAAAGCCTATGGAGATTAAGCGGGAGTACGATTTCGCCCAGGTGGGCAAAAAGGATATGTATCTTCTTCACCATGAGGAGATTGAATCCCTGGCTCAGAATATCCCCGGCATCAAGCGGATCCGGTTCTTTATGACCTTCGGGCAGAGCTATCTGACCCACATGAAATGTCTGGAAAATGTGGGCATGCTGCGCACCGACCCCGTCATGTATGAAGGGCGTGAAATTGTGCCTATCCAGTTCCTGAAGGCGCTGCTTCCCGACCCTGCATCCCTGGGCCCCCGCACTGTGGGCAAGACCAACATCGGCTGTATCTTTACCGGCATAAGGGACGGGAAAGAGAAGTCCGTCTATATTTACAATGTATGTGACCACCAGGAATGCTATAAGGAGCTTGGTTCCCAGGCAATTTCTTACACCACGGGGGTTCCGGCCATGATCGGAGCCATGCTTGTCATGAACGGAACCTGGAAGAAGCCGGGCGTCTTCAATGTGGAGGAATTTGACCCTGATCCCTTTATGGAAGCGTTGAACCGGTACGGACTGCCCTGGGTGGTGGATGAAAATCCGACGTTGATAGAAGAATGAAGAGATTTTTGCTCTGAGATGTCATAAAAGAATGGAGGTCAGGCTGACATGGATGAAAAACAGAAAAAGTGGGCGGAGGATATGCTGGCCGGGGTGGCGCACAAGCTGGCAAGGGTCAGTGAAAGGTCTGCGGAAAAAATACCATACACCACATCTGATGGTGTGCACGATGACAGGAGCGGCGACATCGGATGGTGGACAAACGGATTCTGGGGCGGCATGATGTGGCAGATGTATACGCTGACAGGAGAGGAAAAATATCGCCGGATTGCGGAGGACAACGAGAGGAAGCTGGATGCGTGCCTGATGGATTACGGCAAGCTGGATCACGATAACGGCTTTAAATGGCTTCCCACTGCCGTGGCGGATTACCGTGTGACGGGAAATACCGCATCCAAAAACCGCGGACTTCTGGCAGCGGGAAATCTGGCGGGAAGATATAACAACAAGGGCTGTTTTGTCCGCGCGTGGAATGACTGGGGTGATGAGGATCACAGGGGATGGGCGATCATTGACTGTATGATGAATCTGCCTCTTCTGTACTGGGCCTCCGAGGAGACCGGAGATCCGAGATTCAGGCAGATTGCGGTCAGCCATGCGGACACGGCGGCGAAGGCGTTCGTCCGGGGGGACGGCTCCGTCAACCATATCGTAGAGTTTGATCTGGAGACAGGGGAAAAGGTAAAGAGTTACGGCGGCCAGGGTTATGGTACGGGTTCCTCCTGGACGAGAGGGCAGGCCTGGGGGTTGTACGGATTTACCCTGAGCTATCTGCATACGAAAGAAGAGCTGTACCTGGATACGGCAGAGCGGATTGCCAATTACTTTATTGCCAATATCCCGGAGGACGGGTTGATACCCGTGGACTTCAGACAGCCGCCGGAGGTGTCGTATCAGGATTCCACAGCGGCCGCCATAGCGGCCTGTGGACTGATTGAACTGTCGAAGCTTCGGGACGGGCGGCAGGGAAGAGTCTATCTCAATGCAGCTCTGAAGCTGCTTCATGCTCTGGCGGACCACAGCGTCAACTGGAATGAGACGGAAGACAATCTGCTGGAGAAGTGCACGGCTGCATACCATGAAGAGGTACACGAGTTTTCCATTATTTATGGCGACTATTATTTTCTTGAAGCCCTGATGAAGCTGAATGAGAAGGAGCTGTTTATCTGGTAGTCCTCATTGGCTCTCCCGGGAAAATAGTTCCTTGCCCACACTGCAGAGGGGGCACAGAAAATTCTCGGGCACATTTTCCCAAGGGGTTCCGGGGGCGATTCCGCCCTCGGGGTACCCCTTTTCTTCATCATATTCCCAGCCGCATACATCACAAATATACTTCATGGCAGCAACCTCCTTTTTCCAGTATTATAACCAAACAGGAATAAAATACTCCGATCTTTGAAAAATGCCGTTCCGGGTCCGCCACCATCAGGGAGCATTACTGCTCAAGGTCTGCCACCGTTCCGATGAAAATGGGAAAATTCTCCTCACAGTCAATGATCATGTATACGAAAGGCCGGTCCAGATAAACTGTCTTTATTTCTTCATCAGCTATCATTGCGCTTTTCCTGCTTACTTCCACTACGGTTGCAGCTCCTGCCTGTGTGCCTTTTTCATTCACGGCAATGTAGGTTTTGTGGATCACACGGCTGATGAAAAGATTTTCGCCGGGACTGGTTCCCAGCCCGGAGAGGTCCGCTGCGTCAGAATCGAAAGCGTCCGTCATGCCCATATTTTCCAGAACGTCATTCAGGAGGGTGCTGTACTCCGCATCGAATTTAGGGATGGCTGTATCAACAGTGGTTTTTTCGGGATTGGAAAGCAGCTCATGCAGTCTCTCACCCGTGAGAGAAGCAGTGTATTCCGCCAGACTGACGCCCTCATCCGGCAGCAGGGCCGCAAAGGCGTACTTCGCGTCATGATAATATTTTACAAAGCCCTGTGCCTGGGTATCCTGTAGATAAGTGTATTCGCTGGAACACATCATCTCCGTTTCCTGCCGGGTGCCGTCCTCACGGGTGAAGACATCTTCCCGAACCTGATGGTCATAATAGACGGACTGCCATTCGGCGTCAAAGGCCAGGGCATTGATCAGGTACATGACAGCCTCTTCAGGAATCTCATCCAAAATTTTCGGAATCATCTTATCGGTGTTCCTCGATACCCATTTATTAATATCTTTTAATGTGGAGCTGTCAAAGGGAGCCATGTAGACATCAGCGTTAAACCATTCGGCGTTTGTCTGCAGAAAATCCGGCTGAACGGTAAAGCTCCGGTCATCTCTTACCCAGATGGAGTTGGCCGAATGCAGCTTATATTTTTTGTTTGTGGGGAGATTTTTATTATAGTCATACAGGTAGCTGCAGAGGGAAACTACATCTGCGCCGAACACCTCCTCCATCTGCGTCAGAGTTTCCCCCCTGGCTCCGTTTGCCGTCATGGCAAGGGCGCTGATGACAGACAGAGGCGAGACGAGGATATTGCCGTCTCCCTGGGAGCGGGTGCACTCCTGAAACAGGCGCACAGCAAAATCTGTGCAGGTGACGGCATCTGCCGAGGGCAGACTTATTGTCCCATCGGTTGACAGGTCATTGACGGCAGCGGCAGAACCTCCGGCATCCTGCAGAAGCTGCCCGGAGTCCCCCGGGCCGGCCTGATCCTGCCCTGTTGTCACGCCGTCCATCAAGTCCCTGGTGCTGCCGCTGTTTCCGCAGCCTGTAAGGGCGGCAAGAGCCAGAGCGGTGCAGATGCCTGCAGATAATATTTTTGTTGCGTTTTTCTTCATAAAAACATCCCCTCTCTCATATTTTCCATGTAAACCAATATTGATTCCGAAATTTGTCGGTATGTGAACTGACACATAAATATAGACGAAAAAAATCAATAAAAGTTTTTAATATACTGGAAATGTATTGTATTTGAAAAAAGGTATATGGTATAATAGTCCTATATGAACGAGGATAGGGAGGGCGGATCATGGCAAAGCACAGCATATTGCTGGTTGGAAGGAATAAGGTGATGATTGGCGAGTTTTTCACTCATCTCAGGGATGAACTGGAGTGCCTCTCATGCTCCGGACGATTTGAGGACATCAGGAATCATTTGAAATATTATAAGCCTGAGGCCCTTGTCTATTGCCTTATGGAGGACAGCTATGAGGATATGCAGCAGATACTATATTGTAAGATCAAGATTGAGAAGGATGATAACCAGCTGATGATCTTCCGAA
>JAIDME010000083.1 GCA_029050705.1 Acetatifactor sp. | reverse complement strand
GAATATGACTGGGAGAAGATGCTGACGGCTCCGGTGGAGAGCGGAACCCAGGTGGGGGAAATCCGATATATGGTAGACGGCACTGTTTATAAGAGTGAGAGGATTATCACAGTTGATTCGGTGCCGGAAATTAATTTTGAATGGTGTCTGAGGCAGGTGCTGGAGCGGTTTTTGCCCTGCTGCAATTGAAGAAGGGGCAGAACTTAAAGACAAAATAAACTTTACTGCCGGAAAATGCAATTCGTACTTTGCGGATTGCTTTTTTTATGTTATACTGGAATGGATAATCGGGGGAATTTGTTTTCCCGAATCAGATTGTTTGTATTTATCTATAATAAACGGAGGGCTGAAAGCATGAGTAGTACATCAAAAGCGAGTCAAAGAATAGCAGCTTTGCTCGACGAAAACAGTTTCGTTGAAATCGGTGGACTTGTAACTGCAAGAGCGACAGATTTCAATATGAAACCGGACGAAACTCCTTCTGACGGTTGTGTGACCGGATATGGAGTGATAGGTGGTAAGCCCGTGTACGTGTACAGTCAGGACGCATCCGTGATGAACGGTACGGTTGGCGAGATGCACGCCAGGAAGATTACCAACCTATATGATCTGGCCATGAAGACGGGGTCACCTGTCATAGGCCTAATTGATTCTGCCGGGCTGAGATTACAGGAGGCGACGGATGCACTGAATGCTTTCGGTGCAATCTATATGAAACAGACGCTTGCTTCCGGTATGATTCCTCAGATTACGGCAATCCTGGGCAGCTGTGGCGGCGGACTTGCCCTGTTCCCCACACTGACAGACTTTACTTTTATGGAGGAGAAGAACGCAAAGCTTTTTGTCAACGCGCCCAATGCATTGGACGGCAATGTGATCACGAAGTGTGATTCTTCTTCTGCAGCATTCCAGTCTGAGGAGAGCGGTATTGTGGATGTGGTTGCGGATGAGACGGCCATTCTGGCAGGAATCCGTGAACTGATCGGCTTTTTGCCTGCAAACAGCAACGAGGGCAGCGATATTGTGGAATGTACAGATGACTTAAAC
>JAIDME010000082.1 GCA_029050705.1 Acetatifactor sp. | reverse complement strand
ACATACCACACATCTGTCAGCTTCCGTCCGTCGGAATCTATTATTAAAGTGGACAGGAAGTTTTCGGGTTCACGAAGGGCAATCATTCATCAGAGAAGGAGCCGGGTGAACTGTGAAGGCGGAAGGATAAAGATGAGGGTGATTCTGGACCGCTTCAGTGCGGAGGTATTTCTGAACGATGGAGAACAAGTCATGACCATAACCTTTTACACGGATCTGTCAGCTGACGGAATATCGTTTTATACGGATGGAGAAGCTGTGATAGATGTGGTAAAATATGATCTGGTGTAGACAATGTATGTCCGATAAAGGGGACAGAGAGGTGTAAACATGAAAGAATATGATGTAACCGCCATGGGCGAGTTGTTGATAGATTTTACGGAAAACGGAATGAGTGCCCAGGGAAATCCGCTGTTTGAGGCAAATCCCGGAGGAGCGCCCTGCAACGTGCTTGCAATGCTGGCAAGGCTGGGACATCAAACAGCATTTATCGGGAAGGTAGGGAGAGACTTTTTCGGGGAACAGTTAAAGAAGGCGATTCAGGAGGTCGGCATTGACTCCGGATATTTACTGTCGGATGATGAAGTACATACGACTCTTGCCATGGTGCATACGCTTCCGGGTGGTGACAGGGATTTTTCTTTCTATCGCAATCCGGGAGCAGATATGATGCTCACAGAAGATGAGGTGCCGGAGAATTTGATTGCCAATTCGAAGATTTTCCATTTTGGGACCTTATCCATGACCCATGAGGGGGTAAGAGCGGCTACTAAGAAAGCGGTGGCTTCGGCGAAGAAAAACGGCGCGCTCATCTCCTTTGATCCGAATCTGAGACCTCCTCTCTGGAAATCTATGGAAGAAGCAAGGGAGCAGGCTGCTTATGGAATTTCTAACTGTGATATACTGAAAATTTCCGATAACGAAATTCAGTGGTTTACCGGAGAAGCGGACTTTAATGCCGGAATTCATCTCTTGAAAAGGCAGTATGATGTGCCGCTGATCCTGTTATCTATGGGAAGAGAGGGCAGCCGGGCTTATTACAGGGATCTGAGGGTAGAAGCAGCTCCTTTTTTGCAGGAGAACACAGTCGAAACCACAGGGGCAGGAGATACCTTTGGGGCATGCTGTCTCCATTTTGTTTTGGAATATGGTATTGACAATCTGAACGAGGAAAAGCTAATACGGATGCTGAGATATGCAAATGCGGCTGCATCTATTATTACAACGAAAAAAGGGGCGCTGCGTGTAATGCCGGACAAGGATGAGATTGAAGATCTTATAGCTGCCGGTGTAAATTAGAATACCGGAATGACAAAGAGCACCTTCACAGGTGCTTTTTTCCTGTACATCAATGAGGTGTGAATAAAGCAGGAATATGGCAGGAGTCAGTATTATAGACAAACATATGAAATCATGCTACAATGCAAAAGATATCAAATGCTTATTTGGCTGTTAAGAAAATTTTCAGAAAAGATTCCGTGAATGCTTAAGAAATACGGGGTAATATACATTTATGAAAAAGAAGCATATAATACCGGAAACTATGCGGATTCCGATTTTTTTGGCACTTGCCTGCAATATGATAGCCTATTATGGCTCAAGACCGTTGATGGAAAACAGGGAGCATATTAACCTCTCCAATTTTTTGGATGATCAGATTCCCCTTATACCATGGACAATCATTATATATTGGGGAAGTTATGCGTTCTGGGTCATAAATTATATAATCGGATGTCGACAGGACAGGGAGAGGGCATTCCGTTTCATGAGTGCGGATTTTTTTGCAAAGCTGGTATGTCTGTTATGTTTTCTAACCTTTCCCACAACGAATGTCAGACCGGTCATAGAAGGAAATTCCATATGGGATGAGCTGATGAGGGTACTTTATCGTGTGGATGCGGCGGATAATTTATTCCCTTCTATACATTGTCTGACCAGTACTTTTTGCTTTATTGCCGTAAGAGGTAACGAAAGAATTCCCAAATGGTATAAAGCAGTATCATTTATAATAGCCGCCGGTATTTGCATATCTACCCTTACAACAAGACAGCATGTGCTGATAGATGTGATCGCAGGGGTTGTGCTTTCAGAATTTAGCTGGTGGTTTGTGAGAAAGAGCGGATTTTCAAAATGGTATATGGACATCATCTTGAAAGTCAATAACAGGCTGGCAAAGCGAAGGAGGATGTGTGAGCAGGAAAATTAAAATATGGGTTATGATAGGTTTTATAGTTATGGTTTTATTAATTGTTAAGCAATTTTTTAATCATAAATTTGATTCCGTAGAATCGCTGCAAGATTATATGAAGAGCTTTGGTATAGCAGCACCGTTAATACTTACTGTGTTTCAGGCAGTACAGGTGGTGGTTCCGGTGCTGCCGGGATATCTGGGATGTGCAGCAGGGGCCGTTGCGTTTGGAAGTATGACCGGATTCTGGTGCAACTACATAGGTATCAGCATTGGTTCCATTATCGCCTATTTTCTGGCAAAAAAATACGGAGTTGATATTGTGACTGCCATGTTTTCGCAGAAACAATACGAGAAATGGAGCAGGCGGATTGAAAAAAGTAAGTCATATGGATGGTTTCTTTTCATAGCCACGCTGCTTCCGCTGTTTCCGGATGATTTCCTGTGCTACTTTTCCGGACTGATGAATATGGACAGCAAAAAATTTATATGGATCATCATTCTGGGAAAACCATGGTGTATTCTTGCGTACAGCATTGCGTTTGGATTGATAAGATAAAGGAGAAGATAATGAAGAAAAAATTGCTCGGTTATTATGATTATACGGTGATTCTTACTTATTGCGGCATGTTGATTTCTTTTCACGGACTTTTACGGGTGATCAGTCAGCATTATTGGGATGCGGCATTTTGCCTGATGCTGGCAGGTGTCTGCGACATGTTTGACGGGGCGGTGGCTTCCACAAAGGACAGAAATGAAAGTGAGAAAAGGTTTGGAATTCAGATTGATTCGTTGAGCGATCTGATAAGTTTTGGTGTACTGCCGGCTGTTTTTGTTTATATGATCTCCGGGAAAAATACATTGGTCGGACGGATTTCTTCTCTGTTTGTCCTATGTGCGTTGATACGTCTTGCATATTTCAATGTGCTGGAGGAAGAGAGGCAGAGACAGACAACAGAAAGCAGGAAAAGCTATCTTGGCGTTCCGGTAACTACTATTGCAGTGTTTTTACCGCTTGTATACCTGCTGTATGATCATCGGTTGTGTAAAAGTATTCTTTGTTTTCCGATACTTCTGTTTGCTATGGGAATCGGATATCTCTTACCGATTGAGATTAAAAAGCCCGGGGTAATAGGAAAAATCGGTATTCTCATTCTTGGGATTTTTGAGGCACTGGGAATGATCCTTTTTATGGGGTGGGATGCAATATGAGAGAGTCATTGGCACTGCGGTTTCTGTACAGAACAGTCCCGGGAAGAATGATCTTGAAGTTATTGGTACAGCCGAAGGTTTCAAAGGCTGCAGGACATTTTCTTGCGTCAGGAGTATCCAAGTGTATTGTGCCCTGTTACATACGGAAGCATAAAATTGATATGGATGATATAGTGATCCCCTCCGGAGGATTTTCTTCTTTTAATGATTTTTTTACAAGAAAAAAAAGAATTGAATCTTTTGATATGACCTGCGGACATTTGATAAGCCCCTGTGACGGATTTCTGTCTGTTGCCAGAATAACGGAAGATACCGTCCTGAATATCAAAAATTCAAGATTTACGCTGGATGACTTGCTGAAGGACCATGAGCTTGCCGAACAATTCAGGGGAGGTACTGCACTTGTTTTCCGGTTGACGCCTGCTAACTACCACAGGTACTGCTATGCAGCTGACGGTAAAATCATTCTTCACAGAAAAATACGGGGTATACTGCATTGCGTCAGACCGATTGCTCTCAGGACTGTTCCGGTTTTTGCTCAAAACAGCAGGGAGTATCAGGTACTTAGAACAGAGCGTTTCGGGACAGTGATCCAAATGGAAGTTGGAGCCTTACTGGTAGGAAAGATCAGAAATGATGTAAAAATATTAAAATCAGGTTATGCGCAGAGAGGTAAGGAAAAAGGGTATTTTGAATTTGGAGGATCGACGATTATCATACTGCTGCAGAAAAATATGATCTGCTTTAATGAGAATCTGTATAGGAAACGGAGCAGCAGTGGGGAAATCCCGGTATGTATGGGAGAATATGTAGCACGGGCAGATAAAGAGATGTAAGCAGTGAAAGGGCTAAAGGTGATGAAAAGAATCCTTGCTTTTTTCAAAAAAGAGACCGTATTATGTGTTTCACTTATACTGGCAGTGGCGTCAATGTTTATTGTGCCGCCGGATATAAATTATGGGGGATATATTGACTTCAGAACCCTCGCAATCCTGTTCTGCCTGATGAGTGTTATGGCCGGATTTCAAAAAGCCGGAGTATTTGGCCGAATTGCAAAAAAATTTTTAGGACATGTAAAAAGCGGGCGTGGACTGATCCTCACATTGGTTTTGCTGTGCTTTTTTTCCGGTATGTTTATTACGAATGATGTTGCACTCATTACCTTTGTACCGTTTACCTTTATCATTCTGGGCATGCTTGGGGACGAACAGAAAGACAGGCTGGCTCTGCCCATTGTGGTGATGCAGACAATCGCGGCGAATCTCGGCAGTATGCTGACGCCGGTTGGAAATCCGCAGAATCTGTATCTATATGGGAGAGCGGGACTTTCTATCCCGGAGTTCCTTTTGCTGATGCTTCCGTATACGCTTTTGTCGCTTGTGCTGCTGGTGGTCTGGAGTCTGATAC
>JAIDME010000081.1 GCA_029050705.1 Acetatifactor sp. | reverse complement strand
CTGCAGTACGTATCCAGTACGGCGGCTCCGTAAATGCAGGAAATGCGGCGGAACTGTTTGCACAGCCCGACATCGACGGCGGACTGGTAGGCGGCGCTTCTCTGAAGGCAGATTTCGGGAAGATTGTAAATTATAAATAAAGAAGTAAAATCAAAGACACCGGATGTAGGAATTAAATCTGCTGCATCCGGTGTTTTTATGCGGTTATTTATCGTTGTATTTTGTATAGCATCACTTCAATTCCGGCCTCACGTCCCTATCTGCGGACCCATTTACCGAACAGTGTCTTCTTATAATGTGAAAGTTCTGTCTTCGCCTCTTCATGGTTGCCGGCTTTTTGCAGATATGCAATCCCTCTCGGGATATCCTGAGACACTCCCAGACCGTTAGCATAAATCATTCCGCGGAGATAATCAGCTTCCCAGTTATCCCAGTACACTTCATCCAAAAGCTGGCGGGCCAATACATAATCCTGATTCGTGCCATAACCATAGAAAAAGCACTTTGCCAGATAGAACACGCCCCACTTGCTGCCGTTATTATAGCCATAATACAGGTAATAATAGGCTTTGGCGTAATCCTGAGTGACACCCTTTCCCTGAAAATATGCCCGGCCCAGCATGTCGTGTGCTCTGACAACGCCGAAAGGAATATCTTTTTCAAAGCATCTGACAGCATAGGCTTCGTCTTTTTCCACGCCGATGCCCTCATAATAATAGCGTCCCGCATCACTGGATGAGCCGGGATGCCCGCCCTCGGCCGCCTGCTTGTACCAGTAAAGGGCATCCGTGCGCTGGCCTGCTTTTTCCAGTTCATCGGCATAAATCGCCTGATGAAGAGGATATCCATACTCGGCGCCCATTTTCCAGAGATCCCTTGCCTTTTCCGGCCGGGGCGCAATAATATCTTCGTCCCCTTTCGTATAGTAACGGTTGAGATTGTTTGCGGCAAAATACATTCCACCCCGGAATGCCCTCCAAAACCAGTCCTCACACTTGGAAATATTCTCCTTTAAATACGCCTTGTATTCCGTCTGGCCGGAGAAAGAATTCTTATTCTTCCCCTGGATACGCAGGAAATCCCACCAGAAATAGGAATTGCCGATAGTATACTGGCAAAAGGCATCGCCTTTTTCTGCAAGTTCCAGCACTTCGTCAAAAGCTTCCTGCAGGTTATCAAAGGTCATCTTCTTCTGCAATGCCGGGCGCAGTTCTCCGCTTCGCAATGCCAACAGGACTCCCAGTGCGCTGCCCTGTTCCACAGATTTATGTATCAGTTGAGTCGCCCGGTTATCATCCTCCGGGAACCCATGTCCTATCCATACATACTGGTGTCCGCACAGACACCTGGCCAGTATGCAGGTCGCATCCCCGTCTCCCGCCTCAGAAGCCCGCTCCAAAAGGGCAAAAGCCTCTTTGCCCCGTCCGGTGCGAACATTGTAATAAATATCCTGAAGCGCCCGTTTTACTTCTTCAGATAAAATTTTTGCCATAATTTACCTCTCTTACACAAATAAAGCCTTTATCTAATAGTGTAGCATAGAAATTTTCTAAAGTAAACATTACTCAGTTTGCAGACCGGCGATATAATTAATTTACAGATACTGGCGCAAACGTGCAGAATGTGTTATTCTGTTAAAAGAATAACCTTACGAGAGGGGATAAACAATGTACTTTAAATGCAAAAACTGTGGAGGAAACGTGGTGTACAGCCCGGAAAAGCATACCATGTTCTGCCCGTTCTGTGAGAGTGAAAAGAGCGGAGAACTGTCTAACGGCACTTCTCCGGAAATGACAATCTGTCCCAACTGCGGCGGCGAGATTACTGTGGAGCAGCATACTTCCGCCACACAGTGTCCATACTGCGACAGCTACCTGATACTGAACGAGAGGGTGGAAGGAGAGTATCTGCCCAGACTGATACTGCCCTTTCAGTTGGGGAAAGAGAGCTGCAAACAGTCTATCCGCGAGAAGTTTAAAAAGAATCTGTTTGCACCGACAGACTTCCTGTCAGAGGTCAAACTGAACGGTATGCAGGGAGTCTATGTGCCTTACTGGCTCTATAACTATGATACTCATTGCTCCTTCCAGGGGGAGGGTACGAAGGTGAGGACCTGGACCAGCGGTGACACCCAGTATACAGAGACCTCCTATTATGCCGTGAGCAGGGACATGGATATCAGCTTCGAAAAGATTCCGGTGGATGCTTCAGAAGCAATGCCGGATAATGTGATGGATTTGATGGAGCCCTACAATTACAGTCAGCTCATTGATTTTAATCCTGAGTATATGTCAGGCTTTTATGCGGAAAAGTATAATATGCCTGCGGATGCGGTGGAGAACCGGGCACATAGGAAGATGAGTGATGATGCGGCGGCGCTGCTGAAGGCCAGTTACTCGGGATACAATTCAGTGCGTCCCATAAATCAGGATACAAGGGTGATGCGGAACAGTTCGTGCTTCGGCCTGCTGCCCGTCTGGAAGTACCAGTATACATACAACGGCCAGGACTATCCCTTTTATGTGAACGGTCAGACAGGTAAAATTGTGGGCGAGGTGCCTGTCTCTAAAAAGAAAATGTGGGCATATACAGGCACTGTATGGGGCTGTGTGGCGGCGCTGCTGTGCATGCTGCCTCTGTTGCTGACATGGCTGTAGGAGGATTAAGATGAGCGATAATTTTAAGAAGGAAGCAATCAGACAGTATCTCCGTCATTTCCGTATCCTGTTTATTATTGTAGGAATTGCAGCGGCAGTAACTTTTGGGTCGGGAGTCTTCAGTCTTTTCAGGAACGGAGCGGGGCGCATCAATACCTCTGCACCCGAAGAGAGGGTCTATGACAACGCAAATATACTGACGGATGCGGAGGAGGAGAAACTGCGGAAGTATATTGCAGAAAAAGAGGCAAAATACAAGGCGGATTTTGTCATTCTGACTATCAGTCAGCCGGTGCAAGGCCAGGAGGCCTTGCAGAATGGCTGCAGATTCACGGACTGGGAACGTAATATGACAGACATTGCCGACGACTTCTGGGATGAAAAGGGTTATGGATTTAATAAGAGTTTTGAGGGAGACGGTTCCATCCTGATCGATAACCGCTATGAAGGACAGCGGGGAGAATGGCTGTCCAGCAGCGGAAAGGTGGAGGATGCCCTCAGCGCCAGAGCGGTGGAAAATGTGCTGTATGCGGTGGATAACTATTATGACAGCGACCCCTGCAAGGCATATATGTGTTATATTGACACAGTATGCAGCTATCTGGACGGAGGTAAGTTTCAGATAAACGGAACCTATTACCTTGGGGCACTTGTTATTTCCTTTATCGCTGCAGGAGTGTATGCCGCTTCCCATCTGGGAAAGAACAAGGCCCGGGATACGACCACGGCCAATGTTTATGTGGCAGGTGGAAAACCTGTGATGAACAATGTGCAGGATGCGTTCATCCGCAAGAATGTAGTGAAGAGAAAAATTGAGACCAGCAGCGGAAGCAGCGGTGGCGGGGGCCGTTCATCCGGCGGCGGAGGGCATCACACCAGCCGCAGCGGCGCAAGCCATGGCGGAGGCGGACACAGGCACTGATCTGTGCGGGATGAAAGCATTCGCAGGGAGGAGGCATAGCCTCCTCCTTTTGTCTTTGAGGATATTATAATATAAAGAAAAGGCTGTCGCACCGGGTGATTAGTGCGACAGTCTTTTAACAGTGTGCCTTGCGGCGCACGCTTTATGTTCTGAGAAATTAAGCCATGCTGTTGACAGCTTTGCTGATACGAGAAACCTTATGGGCAACATTATTCTTGTGATAAACACCTTTGCTGCCAGCCATCTCGATGGTCTTTGTCGCATCGGCAAGCGCTGCCTGTGCGGCAGACTTATCACCGGATTCAACAGCGGCGAACACCTTCTTGATCGCGGTCTTCACACCGGACTTTACAGCCTTGTTTCTTTCAGCCTTGGTACGGTTTACCAGAATTCTCTTTTTAGCGGATTTAATATTAGCCAAGTCGTTACACCTCCAATTTGTATACAATAATTGTTTGTTTAAGCTGTTTCGCCTTAGCCAGACACGGAAGACTAATGCAAACATACGTTGATAGTTTAGTAAATTATAGGAGGTTTGTCAATACATATTCTTTGCTTTTTTCGCAAAAAATAAGAAAAAAGTTTTAAAACGGGAGAAGAAACATGGGAATTTTTCAGATGAGGACGGATTTGGCGCTCGAGGCAAGGGAGAGCATCAGCGAGGCTGAGAGCGAACTGCGTGGCGTGAGTGTAGAGGAGTACTATCGCGAGGAAGAGGATGTCAGAGTGACGAAGGTTACCATTGATACCAAAAACGCTGCAAAAGCCATGGGAAAGCCCATGGGTATCTACGTCACAATGGAGGCACCTGCTATGGTGGAACCGGACGAGGATTACCACAGAGAGGTCTCAAAATGCCTGGCGGAGGAACTGCTCAAGCTTCTGCCGCAGGATGATAAGGAGCAAAATATCCTTGTGGTGGGGCTTGGAAACAGGGAAGTGACCGCTGACGCCCTGGGGCCTCAGACAGTGGACAATCTGTTTATTACCCGCCATATTGTCAAAGAATACGGAAAGGCGGCTTACAACTGTAACAGAATGAATTCTCTCAGTGCCCTGGAGCCGGGGGTCATGGCGCGAACCGGAATGGAGACCGCTGAAATTGTGAAGGGGGTGGTGCGGGAGACCCAACCGGATGCCCTGATCGTGGTGGACGCTCTTGCAGCACGCAGCACGAAGCGCCTTAACCGCACCATTCAGATTACTAATACCGGAATCCAGCCCGGCTCGGGGGTAGGCAACCACCGCAATGCCCTGACGGAGGAGAGCCTGGGAATCCCGGTTATTGCCATAGGCATTCCCACAGTGGTGGATTCCGCTACCATAGTCATGGATGCCATGGAAAAACTGCTTGAGGGGGAAGAGGGAGTGGATGCCGTGAAATGTATGAGCAGACAGCAGCCTCCTTTTCCGGAACTGAATAATATGTATATGACGGGAAAGGACATTGATGCGGTCATTAAGAGGATCAGCTTCACCGTCTCCGAGGGAATCAACATTGCCATGGAGATGCGCATGGGTTGAATAGCATTGCTGCCGGGGACATATACTTGTATGAAAAAGTGTGGCGAGGGAAGTGTCCGGTGGCAAAGGGAAAGAACACCGCAGGACGCCCGCTGGCAGTAAAGGCTGCGGTGGCTGCGCTGTTGTTCCTGGCACTGCAGGGCACGGTCAGGGGCTGCAGCAGCGGGACGGCAGAATCGGAAGTCTCAGGTGAAAAAAACACTGTGTGGAGCGGGATATTGCTGGAGATGGCGGATGCGGCGGAGGAAAGCCTGTATGAAATGTTTATGCCAGGCATTTTGTTTCAAAGGTCCGTCAGCCATGAAACCTGCTGGTTTCTTCAGGAGCAGATTGACAGCCTGTTTCCGCTCTATGGGTATGTGACGCAAAATCTGGAAGAGGATGAAAGCAGGGGTACTCTCTGGGAGGATGAAGTGCTCAGAGAAATACTGCTGGCGGAGACAGACCCTGACAAAGAATCCGGATCGGCCGAGACAGAGCAGCAGGAGAACATGGAACGCTCCCTGGCAGAACTGTTGAAGGAAGAGAACGAGGCTGCCATGGGACGGCGTGAGAATGCGGGTTTTGTGACTCATACACAGCAGGTTCGGATAGATACGGAGAGTCTGCAGGATTATGAGACTCTGCTGAAACAGTTTTACATCGTGGATTCCAATACTATGGCCAGCAGTGACCGGCTGAATGCGGAAAGCTTTCTTGCAAAGGATATGACAGTATCAGGGGATGGGCAGGAGCCTCAGATTCTGATCTTCCACACACATTCCAGGGAGGCATTTGCAGATTCCGTGCAGGGAGATCCTGCCACCACCATCGTGGGAGTAGGAGAGAGGCTGACACAGATATTGCGGGACACCTATGGTTACAACGTCATTCACCATACGGCTGAGTATGATACAGACAGAAATCAGGCATATTCCAAAGCCCTGCCGGGAGTAGAACAGATACTGAGGGAAAATCCGTCCATACAGGTGGTAATTGATCTGCATAGGGACGAAATGCCGGAGGAGACCAGACTCGTCATGGATCTGGACGGAAGGCCCACCGCCAGGTTCATGTTCTTCAACGGTCTTTCCAGGACGAAAAAGACGGGAGATATTACATATCTTTATAACGAGAACCTGGACAGTAACCTGGCGTTTTCCTTTCAGATGCAGAAGAAGGCGGCGGAATACTATCCGGGACTCACAAGAAAGATTTACCTGAAAGGCTACCGTTATAACATGCACCTGAAGGATAAGTATCTGCTGATAGAGCTGGGGGCGCAGAACAACACTGTGGAGGAGGCCATGAATGCCTGCGACCCGCTGGCGCACATTCTGAACATGGTGCTGTCGGGGGAGTAAGGCTGTCATAATATGTAACAGAAGTGTACTGGACAATCCATATTTCTTTATGATATGATGTGCGCAGAGGAAAAACAAGCGGCTGCGAAGCGTCAGCCCGAAGAGGAAAAGAAGAGACGAGGAAATACAGATGGCGGATATAAATCAAAAAAACATACGTAATTTTTGTATTGTAGCGCATATAGACCACGGGAAGTCAACGCTGGCAGACCGTATCATAGAAAAAACCGGGCTGCTGACCGGAAGGGAGATGCAGGACCAGATTTTAGACAACATGGAGCTGGAACGGGAGAGGGGAATCACCATCAAAGCCCAGTCGGTCCGCACAGTGTATAAGGCTCAGGATGGCCAGGAGTACATTTTTAATCTGATTGATACTCCCGGCCATGTGGACTTTAATTATGAGGTGAGCCGTTCCCTTGCTGCCTGCGACGGGGCCATACTGGTGGTGGATGCGGCCCAGGGTATTGAGGCCCAGACGCTGGCAAACGTGTATCTGGCACTGGATCATGACCTGGAGGTGTTTCCTGTCATCAACAAGATTGACCTGCCCAGTGCGGAACCGGAGAGAGTGATAGAGGAAATTGAGGATGTCATCGGCCTGGAGGCTCAGGATGCCCCCCTGATTTCCGCCAAGAACGGAATCGGCATTGAGGATGTGCTGGAGCAGGTGGTAAAGAAGATTCCCGCGCCGGAAGGTAATCCGGAGGCTCCGCTGCAGGCGCTGATCTTTGACTCTCTGTATGACTCCTATAAGGGCGTTATTATTTTCTGCCGTATCATGGAAGGAACCGTGAAGAAGGGGACCACCATCCGCATGATGGCAACCGGTGCCAGGGAGGAAGTGGTGGAGGTCGGATATTTCGGTGCAGGACAGTTTATTCCCTGCAAAGAACTTTCTGCGGGTATGGTGGGTTATATTACCGCATCTATCAAAAATGTGAAGGATACTGCGGTGGGCGATACCGTGACGGATGACAGCAATCCCTGTGCGGAGCCCCTGCCGGGCTATCGAAAGGTGCAGTCTATGGTGTACTGCGGTATGTATCCCGCGGACGGCTCGAAGTATCCTGATTTGAGAGATGCACTGGAGAAGCTTCAGCTGAACGATGCCTCTCTGAATTATGAGCCGGAGACCTCCATTGCCTTAGGGTTCGGCTTCCGATGCGGCTTTCTGGGTCTGCTGCATCTTGATGTGATTCAGGAGCGTCTGGAGCGGGAGTACAATCTGGATCTGGTGACTACGGCGCCGGGCGTTGTCTACAAGGTGTACAAGACCAACGGCGAAGTGATTGAACTGACAAATCCCTCCAATCTGCCTGACCCCTCCGAAATTGAGCACATGGAGGAACCCATCGTCAGCGCGGAGATCATGGTGACCAGCGAATTTATCGGCTCTATTATGGAACTTTGCCAGGAGAGGCGGGGAAGGTATCTCAGCATGGAATATATTGAGGGAACCAGAGCGCTCCTGAAATATGAACTGCCGTTGAACGAGATCATTTATGATTTCTTTGATGCCCTGAAGTCGCGCTCCAGGGGCTATGCCTCCTTTGATTACGATATAAAGGGCTATGAACCCGCGAAACTGGTGAAACTGGACATTTTGATCAACCGTGAGGAGGTGGATGCCCTGTCCTTCATTGTACATGGGGATTCCGCCTATGAGAGGGGCAGAAAGATGTGTGAGAAGCTCAAGGACGAGATTCCCAGACACCTGTTTGAGATTCCCATACAGGCGGCGGTGGGCGGCAAGGTTATCGCCAGAGAAACCGTCAAGGCCCTCCGGAAGGACGTGCTGGCAAAGTGTTACGGCGGAGATATTACCCGGAAGAAGAAACTTTTGGAGAAGCAGAAGGAAGGAAAGAAGCGCATGCGGCAGATTGGCAACGTGGTGATTCCCCAGAAAGCTTTTATGAGTGTGTTGAAATTAGATGACAAGTGATATTGAATTATATTTTCATATTCCCTTCTGTGTGAGAAAATGCTATTACTGTGATTTCCTGTCCGCACCGGCGGACACACATACCAGGGCTTCCTATATGGAAGCGCTGGAGCGGGAAACCGTGGAGAGGGCTGCGGAATATGCAGGGAAGACAGTGGTGACCATATTTATTGGCGGGGGAACCCCGTCCACGGTGGAGGCAGGGCAGATAGCATCTCTGCTTCGGACAGTGAGGGAGCATTACCATGTTTCGGAGGATGCCGAGATTACGGTTGAGGTGAATCCGGGTACGGCGGATGCGGAAAAGCTTAAGGTATATCGGGCGGCAGGAGTCAACCGTCTCAGCATCGGTCTGCAGTCTGCAGATGACACAGAGCTTGCGGCGGTGGGCAGGATACATACCTGGCAGCAGTTTCTGGATACCTATGAGGCAGCAGCGGCGGCAGGATTTTCCAATATCAATGTGGACATTATGAGTGCCCTTCCCGGGCAGACTCCGGAAAGTTATAGTAATACGCTGCAAAAGGTTTTGGGACTTAAACCGGGCCCTGTCCACATTTCGGCATACAGCCTGATTTTGGAGGAGGGAACCGTTCTTTGGGAGCAGGCGCGGCAGGGCAGGCTGGATCTGCCGGACGAGGATACGGACAGAGAGTTGTACAGTGTGACAAAGGCTGTTCTTGAGCAGGCAGGTTATGTCAGGTATGAGATTTCAAACTATGCCAGGCCCGGCTTTGAGTGCCGTCATAACTGCGGTTACTGGCGCAGGAGAGATTATGTCGGATTTGGACTGGGCGCTGCTTCACTGATTGATAACGTGCGTTTTCGAAACGGAGAGAATCTGCAGACTTACCTGAGAAACCCGTCAGACTGCCGGGAGGACAGGCAGGTTTTAAGCATTGGGGAACAGATGGAGGAATTTATGTTCCTTGGGCTGCGTATGACGGAGGGGATTTCTCCGGAAGAGTTCGCCCGCTGCTTCGGGAAGAGTCTGGATTATGTGTATGGAGAGGTGATAAGGAAAAACAGGGACGACGGACTTCTGGAATGGAAGGAGGGTGTGCCGCGGCGGCTTGCCCTGACGGAGAAGGGCCTGGACCTGGCAAACTATGTGATGGCGCAGTTTTTATTGTAAATATGCCCGGCGGCGGGCTTTTGGAAATTCTTCCTGCACTTGGATAGGCACGACGGATTAATCTGACACATAAACTATTGTTAAGAGTAATCCGCAGGGGGCTGTTTTGAAAACCTTTCAAAAACCACTTACTCAGGGAGAAGAAGCGGAATATATCCGCCTGCTGCGGGAAGGGTCTGCGGAACAGGCGAAGCAGGCAAAGAATATTTTAATAGAGCGAAATCTGAGACTGGTTGCCCACATTGCCAAAAAGTATCAGAATTCCTCAGAAGATATGGAGGAGCTGATATCTATCGGATGTATCGGACTGATCAAGGCGGTGGACAGCTTTGATGACCGAAAGGGGAGGCTGGCCACATATGCCTGCCGATGCATTGATAATGAAC
>JAIDME010000080.1 GCA_029050705.1 Acetatifactor sp. | reverse complement strand
GATCATGCTGACGTGTATTCTCACTATGAGTACAGTCGGCAGTTATGCGGCGTGGCTTGCAGGGAATATAGTATTAGGCAGTTTTACATTATTTCTGACATTTTTCATCGGCATCCGTTTTCTGGTAAAACCTGACACGTCACGGGAAAATGCAGTGGATAAGGGAGAGAAGCTTGACTGGAAAGGCGTAGCCATATCCCTTTTTTTCGGTCTGACCATCGGATTCGGCACAGGTTTTGTGGGGACAGGCGGCGGTATGATGATGCTCGTTGTTTTTACCGCATTTTTAGGCATGGAACTGAAAACTGCTGTCGGAACAAGCACTTTTATTATGACTTTTACGGCACTTATTGCATCTGTCAGCCATATCATCATCCACCCGGCAATCGTTCTGGATCGCTGGGATGTCCTGCTGATATGCATCGTTGCTGCAACTGCGGCATCTCTTGTCTCCGCACAGTTCGCCAACCGGGTAAAAAACCGTACGGTTGGACTTGTGACAGGCGCAGTGCTTACTGTACTCGGCGCTGCCATGCTGATATTGAATTATTGGTCAGTCCTGTCGGAAATTGCTATTCTTGCCACTACACTTCGATGTCTTGGGAAATTTATCATGTATATAGCCCCCTGCGTAGCAGTTCTTTTATTGATCAGGTTCTTTACCAAAGTTCCGCAATTTGTATTCAGGAAGCTTCTGCATTTGGTAGCTTTCAGCTGTACCACATTTATGATCATTGTCGCCGAAAGCTGGCAGGCTGCATCTTTAACATCCTGCCTGATTGCTGTGCTGATTTATCCGCTGCTCGTCATTCTTGAAAAGGAAAGCTGGTATAATAACCTGTTTATCCAAAAGAAACCCGGAGAGATCAAAAACAGTCTCCTGATGCTGTTCTTTATGCTTGCTGTTGTTACAGCCGTAGCATGGGGATTCTTTGGCAAATCCTATGCCGCAGCCACAGCCATTCTCATGTGGGGAACCGGAGACGCCGCAGCCGCTCTGGTTGGCATTCCATTCGGAAAACACAAGATACATCTAAAGCCTGCCGACGGAAAAAAATCATGGGAAGGAACCGCCGCAATGTTTCTGGTAGCTCTGATATGCGGTCTTGCGGTCTTTCACCTGTACTGTCATTTCCCATTTTTGAAATCACTTCTTCCGATTTTTGCCGGAGCAATCGTTGGGGCGGCAACGGAAGCTTGTTCTCCCAGCGAATATGATACAGTAACAGTGCCTGCTGCTATTCTTGCGGTGCTGCTTTTCCTTTCGGCCTGAAAGAATTATTTACCTTCCGGAATGTTCCGCAGTTCAATAACCCTCGTTCACAACCTTCCAGCCGTCCTGATCCAGTTGCAGGCTGATGGTGCGGTCCGGCTCCTGCACAACACCATCCTTGCTCACATTTACAGTAAAATTGCAATTACCCTCGGTATCTCCGTAAGGCAGTTTTCCTTCGAGATATACTATCGAATTTACAGAAAAAACCGTACCCTTATAATAGGCAAGGGCCGCCTGCTTTGCAGCCTCTATTTGTTCCGCTGTCAGGGATGAAGCCGTTTCTCCTTCTTCTGCACTTTCTATTACCTTTACTGCTCTACATATAAAATATCACCGGCACCGCTTTCTATTTTTCAGTTTGCTACACATTCCCTACATACACCTTTTCCAGATACCTCTCAGCTGTCCGTGCAAGGCGGTACAGCTGATTCACGTCCGTAGCTTCTCTGTCCTGCATGCGGTATCGCGGGAAAAAGCGGGTAATATGAAGAGGGATTGCCGGATTTAAGGCGGAAATCCATTTTGCCTGCGCCTCCATCTCCTCGGGTGAATCGTTTTCCCCAGGCACGATCAGAGTAGTCAATTCCACATGACAGCTTTCCGCCGCTCTGGTGATAAAGGCCTTGACCGTCTCCAGATCCCCGCCGAGCTTGCGGTAATACTCCTCCCGAAAACCCTTCAGATCAATGTTCATGGCATCTATCCAGGGCAGCAGCTCCTCAAGCACCTTCTGCGAGGCAGTGCCGTTGGTCACAAGGACATTCACCATACCATATTCTCTCACCAATCTGGCTGTATCACGGACATACTCCCAGCCCACCAGGGGTTCGTTATAGGTATAAGCTACGCCGATGTTCCCTGTCCTCT
>JAIDME010000008.1 GCA_029050705.1 Acetatifactor sp. | reverse complement strand
AGGGCAGCGCCGCCGGACAGGACAACTCCGCCGGGCAGGACAGCGCCGCCGGACACAGCCCTGTCATATGGACCTCGCCGAAGGGCGTGCTGGTTCAGAAGGTGCTGTCCGCCGACATTGATAACGACCACCGGGAAGAGCTTGTACTGCTCTGCTGGAAAATAGGGCACTATGGCAAGGACAAACCCTTCTGGGTGGAAAAAGACGAAAAAGAATGGTCACAGCACCTTTTTGTGTATGAGTATGTCAATGGAGAAATCAAGCCAAAGTGGATGTCCTCTTACCTCGGGAAGGATCTGGCGGACGTCACCACATATCGCAGGGCAGATTCTCTGAACCGGCTTTTGTTTACAGATTTGAATGGTGAGACAAGCTGCTGGAAATGGGATTCCTGGGGTTTCACTCTGGAGGACGCCTCTGTTTCCTTCATCGCTTTCGGAGACAATCTGATCCATGAGCCCCTATATCGCTATGGTCTGCAGAACGACGAAGCCTTTGGGTTTCTATTTGAAAACCTTCAGAATGCTATTTTGGAGAGCGATGTGGCTGTCATCAATCAGGAGACACCGCTTGTGGATAATCCTCTCCTGTACAGCGACTATCCAAGGTTCGGCACTCCCATCGGCGTGGGCGAGGCCATTGTAAACGCGGGCTTTGATGTGGTGACCTGCGCCACAAATCATGCCCTGGACAAAGGAAAAGACGGAGTCAAAACCACGAGGGAATTCTTTGACTCCCGGAACGTAACGTGTTTAGGAATACAGACTGAAGAAGAGACAGAATACCGGCCCTATGAAATCATCGCGAAAAAGGGCATCCGCTTTGCGCTTCTCAACTATACCTACGGCACAAACGGCATAAAAATCCCCGATGATGCCCCCCATATGGTTCACCTTCTGGATGATGAGGAGATAATCAGAAAAGATATTGAAAACGCCCGGGCAGAAGCTGACTTTGTCATCCTATTCGTCCACTGGGGCACGGAGAATTCCACAGAAACAGACGAATTCCAGCAAAAATGGACTGAGGTTTTTCTGGACAGCCGTGTGGATGTAGTCATCGGCACACATCCACACGCTCTACAAC
>JAIDME010000079.1 GCA_029050705.1 Acetatifactor sp. | reverse complement strand
TTCTGACCTTTCTCAGCATCCGGTCTCTCTGTAAGTGCCCACACCGTTTTTATCTCCACATCTACGGTTTGTGTCCGCTATTTATTTTTTATTATATTACTCCACACACTTAAATGTGTCAAGTGCTTTTCTTAACGGAATTTATCTTTCAAAAATCTTCCGGCAAAAGTTCTCTGACCGCCTGTGCCCAGCACTCCTCCGGTATTTCCGGCCATTTGCACTGACCGTACTTTCCGGCACAAATCTCCATGGCCCTGTCAAGCACAACTCCGTGATCTATTTCGCCGCCTCTCAATGCATACTTTGTGATAACGCACCACCAGGGTGCATAAGATTCCAGGCCTGAGACGGCCAGCTGCCGGATCACAGTCTCCGTGTCATACTCAAGGTTCAGGAACTCCCGATGCCAGCTGTTATCTGCACCGTGCAGAATCATAAACCGGGCTTTCCCGCCGCCTTCCACCTGAATACCTACAGATCCCGGATTCCAGATTACTTTTTCACCATGGCGTATTTCTCTCTGCACATGGGTATGACCGCATAAAATATATGAACTGTTGTCATTCTGCATAATCTCATATGTCGCTTCTTTTTCCGGATCCATCCTCTCATTTACCCGGTTGGGGGAACCATGACATATGGTCAAAGGCGGAAGTTCCGGAAACGTCAGCACTTGCTTTATGGGCAGACTTTCAAAAAAGGCCAGGTCCTGCGCTGCCAGCCTCTCGTATAAATAAAGCAGCACTCCTGATGCGGAATTTCCTTTTGTCCAGCCGTTTTCGCCGGCATTTCGATAGTTCAGCATATATTCATCCCTGTTTCCCCGCACAAAATAACAGGTATATTTTTGCTTTAAAGCGTACAGATATTCCATGGTTTTCCGGGGATAGGGAAACTCGCCTATATAATCGCCCAGAAAAACAAATGTGGTGATATCCCCGGCGAGCGCATATTCTACGCATTGCCGTAAAGCCATGTAATTCCCGTGAATGTCTGATAATACAGCCAGTTTCATTTTTCCCTTTCTGCCGCCCGGGCCTCTGAATCCGATTACCTTTTTATTTCTATATAATCAACAGTGACCTTATCGGAAAGGACCCACATATTCTTAATCTGCCTCTCAAGTTCAGAATAGCTCCACTGCATTCTGCTGCGTGCAACGCAGTTGGGATCGTTTACCATGAAGCCGTCTCTGTCATATCCGTACACTACGATAAAATGTCCCGCTGCCGTAAAATCTCCGGGGCCCATGGAAAGAATGATGACCGCCCCATTATCCAGCGCCGTCTTCATCTCGCTCTCCGAGACTGCAGGCTGCCGCACATTGATTCCGTATTCCCGTGGCATAGCCTCCATCAAAACCCAGGCCGTCCCCGTTCCCGGTATGTAACAGCCGTTCTCCATGCTGTATTCTCCTACCTTATCGGGGGTAACACTCTCGTCACCGGTCAGATAATAGAGGGCCATGGAAAGACAGGTGGGACCGCAGCCCGCAAGGCCAATGCAGCTCTCATCACCGTACTCCACATAACCCCATCTGGGATCCCACTGTAAAAACAAGGGGAAATCCTGCTCCATTTCGCTGTCTGTCAGACCTCCCCAGGCCGCTTTTTGCAGGCCCTGCCAGCGGCACACAAAATCTGCCATCTCCGGGTTGTTGGCCAATGCCTCCAGCAGCTTGTCCGGATAATCTGAACGATTCTGATAAATGTCCGCTATCAGTTCGCTGTCTTCTCCCAGTTTTTGAAGCCTGCTCAGCACTTCTCTCCGGGTTCTTTTTTTCGGAGGGTCAACGTTGTCAAGCCCGCAGCTTTCCGTGTAATTTTCTTCCACGCCCTCTGCAGAATCCTGTGGTTTTTCCCTGCCTGACACAGCATCTCCGGCCTCTGCTCCGGATACACCCGTTGTTCCGGCTTCACCGGTCCCTTTTAAATCCGAGACTGTGATTTCGCCATTTCGGCCCAGCAGTCTGTCCAACTCCCCCAAGGCTGACCGCAGCCTGAAAAATCCCGCCAGACAGATAATTAACAAAAAACAGGACAACGCGCAAAGTCCCAGCAAAATTATTTTTCTGTTCCTGCGCCTGTCCTGCTTTCTGCTATTTCTTAAAGATTTTCCAAAATCTTTGTACCGCATACATTTTTCCGTGCCTTTCTCTCTTTGTAACGATCCGATGCCCCGCGGAGGCGGTTTGTTCCGAACCTTTATCTTCCTTCAAGTCTAGCATGAAAATGTATCCGTTTTATGCAGATAAAGATAAAAAAATATTAAGATTTCCTGTATTTTGTATCCGTATTTTATATCAGCTTTACGGTTTCCCTGGCAATGGCAAGTTCCTCGTTGGTGGGGATTACCATAACCGTTGTCTTGCTGTCAATGGTGGAGATCACAGTATCCTCGCCCCTTTTGCCGTTAGCCTCCTGGTCAATCTTTACACCCAGATATCCCAGATACTCGCAGATAAAGGTGCGAACCAGTGCCGCATTTTCTCCCACACCTGCGGTAAAGCAGATGACGTCCACTCCGTTCATTGCCGCAGCATATGCGCCAATATATTTTGCTACATTGTAGCAGAAGGTCTTCATCGCGCGGATGGCATTTTCATCACCCTTATGATAACCCTCTTCCAAATCACGGAAGTCGGAGGAAAGGTTGTCAGACAGTCCGAGTACTCCTGATTTCTTGTTCAGTACTGCCATGATTTCATCGATGCTCTTGTTCTCCTTATGGGCAAGAAACTCAATAATAGCAGGATCAATGTCACCGGAGCGTGTTCCCATGATCAGGCCCTGCAGAGGAGTCAGACCCATGGAAGTGTCTACACATCGGCCGTGTTTCACTGCGGAGACACTTGCACCGTTTCCGAGATGGCAGACAACGATTTTCAGATTCTCATAGCTCATCCCCAGCACCTCTGATGCCCTTTTTGACACATAAGAATGGCTGGTGCCATGGAAACCGTATCGCCTGATCTTATACTTCCTGTAATACTCATAGGGCAGGCCGTACATATATGCCTCCTCCGGCATCGTCTGATGGAAGGCGGTGTCAAACACTGCCACCATGGGAGTCTTCGGCATCAGTGCCCTGCAGGCGTTGATACCGATAAGATTTGCCGGATTGTGCAGCGGTGCCAGATCGTTGCACTCCTCGATGGCCTTCATGACCTCGTCATCTATCACAACGGACTGTGCAAACTTCTCACCGCCGTGAACCACCCGGTGCCCCACTGCACCGATCTCGTCCAGACTCTTCACCACACCGGTTTTTGAGTTGGTCAGCGCCTCCAGCACCAGACGGATAGCCTCAGTGTGATCCGGCATGGGAGTGACATTTTTCTCCTTTTCGCCGCCCTCCGGGGCATAGGTAATCATACTTCCCTCAATACCGATTCTCTCGCAAAGTCCCTTTGCAAGGCAGCTCTCGGATTCAGAATCAATGAGCTGAAATTTCAGGGAAGAACTTCCGCAGTTGATAACTAATACTTTCATGGCAATTTATCCTTTCTTAGAATTTATACCAGCTGTGCCTGCACTGCTGTCAAAGCCACAACACCTACAATATCCTGCCAGGAACAACCGCGGGACAGATCGTTGACCGGTTTTGCAATCCCCTGAAGCATAGGGCCGTAAGCTTCGGCACCGCCCAGTCTCTGTACCAGCTTGTACCCAATATTTCCGGCGTCCAGATTCGGGAAGATCAATACGTTTGCCTTACCGCCCACAGGACTGCCGGGTGCTTTGGTCTTGGCAACGCCGGGAACCAGCGCGGCATCAGTCTGCAGTTCACCGTCGATCGTCAGGTGAGGATACTGCTCCCGGGCAATCTGAGTTGCCTCCACTACCTTGTCCACCAGCGGATGCTTAGCACTGCCCTTGGTGGAATGGCTCAGCATGGCAATGACCGGTTTGGGGCCAATCAGAGATTTGAAACTTCTGGAAGATGTGTCGGCGATAGCGGCAAGTTCCTCGGCGGTAGGGTCCTGATTCAGACCACAGTCGGCAAACAGGAGTGTTCCATTCTCTCCCTGATCCTTAAACTGGGTATCCATGACGAAAAATGCGGAAACCAGCTTGACGCCGGGCGCGGTCTTCAGAATCTGCAGCGCAGGTCTGAGCGTGTCCGCAG
>JAIDME010000078.1 GCA_029050705.1 Acetatifactor sp. | reverse complement strand
ATCTTGTGTGCCTGGTGGATTTGGATACGGGAAGAGCAAAAGCTCTACGGATCGGCGAATGCAGGAAAAATGTACTGGAGCCGATTTTTAAAGGGGAGTTCTCCTTTGATGAAGCGATAGAACGTTACATAGAAGCAGGAGTTTATGAGCAGGATAAGGAAGAAATGCGGCGGGCTGTTTCCAGAGAACAGATGGAGAAGCAGCTTTCGGAGAAATCAGTTTACCACATTAATTATCGGATGACCTGCTGTGGTGAATTGCGATATTTTCAGATGAAAGTTGTACGTGCGGGGGAGTGGAGCAAGAGCCGGGGTCTTGTTCTGGGATTTCGGAGTGTGGACGAAGAGACCCGCAGCGAGAGAGAGCAGAAGACTCTTCTGGAAAATGCACTTTCTCAGGCAAACCGTGCAAATAAGGCAAAGAGCACATTCCTCTCCAATATGTCCCATGACATCCGCACGCCAATGAACGCCATCATAGGCTTTACTTCACTTGCACTTACTCGCATTGATAACAGGGAGCTTGTGCAGGAATATCTCAAGAAGATTATGACATCGGGCAATCATTTACTGAGCCTGATCAATGACGTTCTGGATATGAGCCATATTGAAAGCGGGAAAATACATCTGGAGGAGGATGCATGCAGTCTTCCTGAGATCATGCATGAACTGCGCAATATAATTCAGGCGGATATTCATGCAAAGCAGTTGGATTTGTATATGGATGCCGTTGATATCCACAATGAGGAGATTTACTGTGATCGGCTGCGTCTGAATCAGGTCCTGCTGAATTTGTTGAGCAATGCCGTGAAATATACAGTTGCAGGCGGGATGGTCAGCATGAAGGTGATTGAAAAGCCGGGAACCTCCGCAGGATATGCAATCTATGAGTTTCGCATTAAGGACACAGGCATAGGAATGAGTGAGCAATTTGTAGCCCATATCTTTGAGCCTTTTGAGAGAGAGCAGAATTCAACGATCAGCGGTATTCAGGGAACGGGACTCGGAATGGCGATCACCAAAAATATCGTGGACATGATGAACGGTACGATCGAAGTGACGAGCAAGCAAGGGGTGGGTACGGAATGTATTGTCTGCCTGCCGCTGCGATTAAACGGTGAGAAAAAAGTTCCCCAGGAGATTCCTGAACTGACAGGTTTGCGTGCTCTGGTGGTGGACGATGATTTCAACACCTGTGACAATGTGTCCTGTATGCTCCAGCAGATCGGACTGCGGGCTGAGTGGACGCTGTCGGGAAAGGAAGCTGTTTTGCGTAACCGCCAGGCATTGACACGGAATGACCCGTATTGTGTGTACATTATTGACTGGCTGCTGCCTGATATGAACGGTGTTGAGGTGGCGCGCAGGATCAGGCAGGAGACAGGAAAGGATGTTCCTATTATTGTTCTCACGGCATATGACTGGACAGACATTGAGGATGAGGCACGAGAGGCGGGTGTTACCGCATTCTGCAGCAAACCGTTGTTTTTCTCGGAACTGCGCGGGTGTCTGTACTCCATTGTAGATTCGGACGGTAAAAAGAAGAATACCGATAAAGCGGTGAAGGAGCCCCTTCGCACAGGGCACATCCTTCTGGCAGAGGACAATGAACTGAATCAGGAGATTGCGGTTACCATTTTGGAGGAGGCCGGATTTTCGGTGGATGTTGCAGCGAACGGTCAGATTGCAGTTGACATGCTGGCAGTCTCCCAGGCGGGAAATTATCAGTT
>JAIDME010000077.1 GCA_029050705.1 Acetatifactor sp. | reverse complement strand
CCGGTCCGTCTCCCTCACTGACATCTGAAGTGGCCGGTTTCTCCGTAGGATAGAATATTTTTTCGTTTGGTCCATAATTTTCGACATCCAGTGTCAACGGAAGCTGTTCATACAAACTCTCAGCTGCCGAACTATCATTGAGCTGAAAGATAATCTCATCTGTACCATCAGTTACTTTGATCCGCATATCTAACTCCTTTTTAGATACAAGATATATTAGTTCAATTCCTTCTTCTTTTCCCAGATTTCTGCTATATTGCTTGTCAACTGAATTATTCCAATGCTCATGTACGCCCAAATTTATTATCGGTTTTCCATTGCCGTCATAATAAACTGTCCCAGATGGGGCATTACCCACCAGGCCGGCTTCGTGAAGATAATTCTCTACATCTGGATTGTTTCGCAACAATCCGTTATACGCTTGCAGAGTCGGTTCATTGACAAGGAAATCAGTTCCTACTGAATCAATTGCAACAGGATCCTGTGACACGAAAATGCTGGAGGCATAATCCCCGTTAAAAGGTGCCTGCTGCCATGTGGAATTCTCCCTTGTGATGGATGCACCCTCTGAAGGAGCACAAATAAGTGCATCCAACATATACAGTACTGTCTTCTTTCCAAGCTGGTAATTACCCATTAAGTCTACAAGCGGACTGTAAATCCCCATTCCATCCTTTGTAAGCCACTGGTGCAGATTCGCACCCTCCGGCGGGCGCATAGAATTTCCGTTGATAAAAGAACCGAAATGATTTTTTCCGCACAAGGTAATGCCATAACTGTGCCCTTTCAAATTTGCCAGATTTATTACATAATCTGCTTCCGTTACACAAGTAGGCAGATAATTGACCTTACCACTAAATTCATATGACCAGTTAATAATTACATCTTCATCTGCCACACCTTTATCACGGCCGATAAAATTAACTCCCTGTAACTCATCTGCATTACACATCTCCACCATATAATCAGGGAATAAGCGAGACACATCATAAACAGTGATATCCTTTGGAGATACACCTGCTTCTTCTACAAGGGAAATAAGCAAGGCTTTCAGCAGTACTGGGTTTGTATAGCTCATATCCGTTTTCCCAGATGTATCATCGTCAAACACCGCAGAACCGTTAATATTTGTCTTGATGGCAATCTTCTCGCCCGGCTGATATCCATTTCCTCCATTATGCGCAGTAAATAAAGCTTCCCAACCATCTTTCGCTTTCTCTTTTCCTCCAAGAGACGCAATACTTTTATTAACCATTTGTAGGATAGCTACTTCATCAAAATAATCTGTCTCCCACCAGTACCCTCTTCCATCCCAGGAAACAGAATCTGGATCATGCGCCCAGACTACCCGCCCCGGCATAGCCCCAACGCTTGTTCCATAAGGCTTATGCTCCGGAAAAATTCCATCATAAGGGAGTTCTGTTTTCGTATCACCTGCATTCCCTTCTCTATCCATGTTCTTGGGCAGATTATTATCCTGATCTGTTTCTATCGTCATAATCCTATCCATACTATCCCCCTCCTGAGCTCCTTTCCCACAAGCAGCTACATAACACATCATGGATAAAACCAGTGCCAGACAAATCAATCTTTTCACGCTGAGCCCTCCGTTCCTTCAGAAATGATTTTCAGTATCTCAACACTCTTTTCTCATTTTGAAAAAAATACATTTATTTCCTTCATCCGGCTTTCCTGCTTTACATGAAATGGACAACGGGATTCGCAGTGTCCACACTGCACACAGGCATCTGCCTTAATATCCAGATTGAGGTAATGCTCTGCCGCCATAGAATCTCCATTTCTGGCAAGGTCATAATATTTATTGATGATGCCGATATCAAGTCCCATGGGGCACGGCTTGCAATGATTGCAGTAAACACATTTTCCAACAGCCTCAGCAGGACTAAAAGAACCAATCACAGAATAATCCTTTTCCGCTTCCGTTGCTCCAAAAAATCCCAGCAAATGCTCTACCTGTACCACACTGGACATCCCTGGCAGCACCGTCAGCACACCCGGTCTGTCCAGCGCATATTGAATACACTGATACTGTGTCAGCG
>JAIDME010000076.1 GCA_029050705.1 Acetatifactor sp. | reverse complement strand
TTGAGAACGCAAGACTGCTTGATACTGCAGAAAATCTTCCCAATATCAATGGATTCTGGAGTGGAATACGGCGGGGTAGTGATTCCGACGGGGGGCATGACGATTCGGACAGCCGGTATGATCTCCTGCTGTATGATGACAGGGCTGTCTATGGATATAAATTTGACGCACAGAAAAGTGATTCAGGATTGGTCGGAGAAGAGTTGTTTATCTGGATGGACAGCGATATCAACGGATATTGTGTCAAAAACCTGTATCTGCTGGAGGATGGCAGGCTGTGCGCCACAGTGGAGGACTGGATGAATGATGACAGGGTAATCGTAGCGCTGAAAAGGACAAAGGCGGAACAGGCGCCCAGGCGGGAAGAACTGGTGATTGTCACTGTGAACGGTGGGAGCGATCTGGCAACGATGGCTGTAAAATTCAACAGAGGAAACAGCCGGTATCACCTCACCGTGAAAAGCTATGAATCCCTGACAGACTTATATAATGCCATACTGACAAAGAAACCTATGGATCTGATTGACCTGTCCGGTATCAATGCGCAGAAACTGGCCGCCAGAGGTCTTTTTGAAGATCTGACTCCCTATGTGGATCAGTCGGAGCTGTTTGAGCGCTCAGATTTTGTGGACGGGATATTGAATGCATATACCTTTGAAAATACATTGGTGGGTATTCCGGCGGAATTTATGATTCAGACCGTAGTGGGAAGCAAAGCGCTGCTGGACAATAAGGCAGGACTGACACTGGAGGAGCTGTTTTCACTTGCGGACCGCTATCCGGGAGCGAAAGCCTTTGACGGTATGACGAAAGAAGAGATGATGCAGTATCTGATGATGTTCAATGAGGATACCTTTATTGACTGGGACACCGGTGTCTGTCATTTTGATTCGGAAGAATTTAAGGCAGTACTTGAGTATGTGAGCCAATTTCCGGATGACCCGGTAAACGGGAGAGAAGAATCGGAGGTGCTGTTCGCTGTAGCGGAACTATATCCGACCATGATACGGGATTATATGAAAATGTTCGGAGAAGATGCTGCCTGCATTGGTTTTCCCACCGCGGACGGCACGGGAGGCCACCTTCTGATCAGCAGCGATGCGTATGCGATTGCCGCTGTGTCGGAGCATAAGGAGAGCGCATGGAGCTTTATTGAGGAATCTCTAACACAGGAGAAGGATAATGAACTCTATGCAGGCTTCTACATCAGCTACCCCGCATTGAAAAGAATACTGAATGAGAGAGCAGATGCTGCCATAGAAAGAAAAGAGTTAACCAGGGATGATGTTAATGTCGTGCTGGATATGCTCCCGGATGCAACGCCCTTCTTTTCTGCACAAGATGATGAAATCATTAGAATCATCAGTGAGGAAGCTTACGGCTATTACACCGGGCAAAAAGGGATAGATGATGTTGTAAGCATTATACAAAACCGCGCCCAGCTTTATGTGGATGAGAACCGATGAATCGCTTGGATGTTCAGCTGATGGTCAGTTCCCTGTTTGATATGTTCTGAAACGGAATATCAGGAAAGATTTCGCGACTACATAGGTGTAGGAGGCGGGAGCATGGAAGACAGTAAGAT
>JAIDME010000075.1 GCA_029050705.1 Acetatifactor sp. | reverse complement strand
GTATTAGTTTTTTAGTCTTTTTATGCGTATTGGGGAGTGGTATTGCATGGGAGAGATGACTCTGACTTCTAGAGGTGCCTTAGTTTTCAGTGGATAAAGTTGCGGAAAACCCACAAAGCCCATAAATACCGTATATTTTGCACTACATAGCTTTGGAAGTTCCATTATTATCTTATGTTTTTATGGCTGTCTTTATATTCGAGAGTGGGTGAACTTCTGTTCTGGGGTTCTTTTGCCGAAAAGTATAGGGTTTCGGCGAATAGTGTATGTGTAAAGCGGTAAAAAGAAAATGAATAAATGATAAGACGAGGAAAAGGAGCTGTGTAGGCTCCTTTTTTGGTAGTTTTATGCTTTTCATTCCCGGGAAATAGTCGTTTCGTGTAATCCTTTTCCTTACCACGCAACGCAAAGTAGCATGAAAAAACTCATATGTATACAACTATTGCTAGTGCAACTTAAGCCTTTTCATTATGGTTATCACAAAGCCAACAACCCCGCTGCAAGCAACGGAGTTATTGGTTTATACTGACTAACGTTAAGATTTTCCAATTTCCGCACGGTACATGCCGCATAATCGGGCAGCATGCATCGCGCAGAAAGGAAAATCTAATCGTTAGTGAGTATAACAAAACGAAAGGCGGTTGTATTATGAACAAGCAAACAGTCATATCGGCAAAGCATTTGAAAAAAGCTTTTGGCAAAGGTGAAAGTATTCAGGTTATTTATTCAGACCTGAATATTGATATTTACAAGGGGGATTTTACTGTTATCATGGGTTCATCGGGGGCAGGCAAGTCTACCCTGATGTATTCCCTTTCGGGGATGGATAAGCCGGATGGCGGGGAGATTCACTTTGACGGAACGGACATCACGAAGTTAAATAATGACAAATTAGCTGTATTTCGGCGGAAACAGTGTGGATTCGTATTCCAGCAGATTTATCTGATTGATAAGATGAACCTTATGGATAATGTCATTACGGCAGGGGTACTGATAAGCAAAGACAGGGAAGATATCAAAAATCGCGCAAAGGAGCTGTTTTCATTGGTAAATATTCCTGAAAAAACCTGGAGAAAAACATCTTCCCAGATTTCAGGAGGCGAAGCGCAAAGGGCAGGTATTGTGAGAGCGGTTATCAACAGTCCTAACGTACTTTTTGCGGATGAGCCGACAGGTGCGTTAAATTCTGCAAATTCGGGGGCAGTCCTTGATGTTTTTACTTCACTGCACCGGAAAGGCCAGAGCATCGTCATGGTTACCCACGACAAAAAATCAGCTTTGCGGGGAAATCGGATCATTTATATTAAAGACGGAAAAATTTTCGGCGAGTGTGATCTGAGGAATTTTGAGCAGGACAACGCCGAAAGAACTGAAAAACTTGATAAATTCATTAAAGAAATGGGGTGGTAACAATGAAGCTTTGCATCATGAAGAAAATATCTGTGCTCACTCTGCATAATCTGAATAAAGCAAAGGGACAATATATATCTTTTGGGGTGTTTATCTGCCTGACCGCATTTATTATAAACATTGCCCTGGTGCTTGGGTTTCAGACATTTGACGCATATGACAGCTTGTTTGATAAATTGAACACAGCAGACATCAACTTTATCATTCCGCAGATTCAGGATGATAAAGATTTACTCACAGAAGTGAAAGGAATTGCCGGGGTTTCGGCTGTTGAAAAGCATGGCGGGGTGTTTACGACCGTAACGGTCCGTGAATTTGCAGGTTCTGATTTTGATATGAATACTGTTTTTTACAATTTTAATGAGGAAAGAAAGCTGAATCTGCTTGATGTCACGGAAAATTCCGGGAAGAGTGACCGTTCTGTTTATATTCCCATGTATATGAAGGAATTAGGCGGTTTTGCAGAAGGCGGCAATATTGCCTACTCCATAGACGGTGAGGAGTATACCTATAATATTGGCGGGATCGTATTGGAAATGCAGTATGGAAATTACGGTACAGGGATAATCGGCGGATACTTTCCTGAAGCTGTCTATGAGGATTTTGCAGATAGATATCGTGATCATGTCATTGCGGAATACTCTGTAAAAACAACCGGCACTGTTGATTTAAGCGAAATGAAAAATACAATTTCTGAAATTTTAAGAGAAAAAGGGATCGCATTATTAAATATCAGTGACAGGGACACCTCAAGGCAGACCAGAACGATGGTCTGTTCCCTGCTTATCGTTATATTTTCAGCACTTGCGGCTATTATACTTGTAGTGAGTATTTTCCTCAGTAACTTTCGTATACGAAGCGCAATTGAAGGCGAACTGGCACAGATGGGGGTATTAAAAGCGGTTGGTTATACAAGCAATCTGATCATTGCGGGGGCAGTTATGCCCTACATACTTGCGGGCATTGCTGCCACAGTGATCGGAATAACCTTATCTTATGCAGTCCTGCCTTTCGTAGCAGGTATTTTAGCAATTCAGTCAGGATTTTCCTACACGCCTGATTTTGATATAATGGCTTTGCTGATCGTAATGCTGACACTGTCATGCGCGATATTGCTCTTTTCCTATATTTCAGCAGGGAAAATACATAGATTAGAGCCGATCAATGCCATAAGAGGTATCACCGGGGACGAATCAGCAGGACAAAATATATTATTATTTATTGTCTCATTTGGTATCATGGTACTGCTCTCTTTCGCAGGAACACTTCTGTACAATGTTAATGTCAAGCCGGACAATTTTATGAATACACTTTCGGAAGAAATACCGTCGGCCATTTTTACGGCAGAGAACGAAAAAATGACGGAGCTTAAGGAACTCCTTGAAAGCGACAGTCGTGTAAGACTTTTTGTGGAATATGCTTCCGTACCTGTAAGCTTTGAAGACGGAAGTCTTACTGCCTTTGTGTGTGAGGACTTTTCAAAAGTAACCAATGATATCTGTTATGAGGGCAAAAGTCCTGTGAAAGATAATGAAATCGCAGTAGGTAATGCAATTTCGGACAGGTTTCCTATCGGTAATGATATTGAACTGACAGTTGGCAATAAATCAGCAAAATATATTGTGACCGGTTATATTCAAAGTGTTAATAATGCAGGAGCGGTATGTCAGCTGACAAGCGAGGGATACGAAAAAATCGGTGATACAACAAACTCCGTCAATGTTTACTTAAATGATAAAAATGTCAATGAGTTTATAAAGGAGTACGAAGATAACCACGATGCGATCATCAGATCATCAGTAAATTTTGAAAAGATGAGTGAAAACGGCAGAATGATGTATACAGGTATTGTTTCTGTGATCGTGATGATCCTGTTTGCAATTTCCGTTCTGATTGTGCTGCTTGTGTTGTATGTGATCATAAATTCAATGATAAGCAGACGCAGGCAGGAATTTGGTATATATAAAGCGATTGGCTACACAAACAGAGAGCTTACGGTTAAGACCGCGCTTGAGTTTGTACCTGTTGTTGCTGTGGCATCAATCATTTCGGCAATAGCCGGGGTGTGGTATCTTCCTGCAATCAACAATATCATTTTTTCCCTGATCGGGGCTGTAAAAAATCATTTTGAAGTATCTGTCTGGATATTGATTGTATTTGCTATGATGTTTACTGCCGTGGCATTTTTGATCAGCGTGATTCTTTCGGCACCGATCAAAAAAATTACTGCATATTCACTTTTAAAAGATTAAAGGAAAATGTTCATTGAGGAAGGAGAACAACAAGTATGAATTTTTCTGAAAAATTAAAGGAAATACGAAAAAAAGAAGGAATTTCACAGGAGCAGCTTGCTGAGAGAATTGGTGTTACAAGGCAGGCTATAACGAAATGGGAAACGGGAAAAGGTTTACCGGATGTTGAAAATATGGTAATCATAGCAGAAATCTTTAAGACCACCATAGATGAGTTGCTTATGAATTCCGTCACAAAAGCAGCCCCTGAAACATTTGTGTATACCAGTGAAACAATTTATGACATTGACTGCGAGAAGCATTTTGATGTCAATATCGGAAGTGCTGCTGCAATCATGCTGTCATCAGGCGATGATGAGAAGCTTCATATTAAGCTGTCCTCTGAAACCCTTGAAAATATAGGTTCCATGTTTAAAATAAAGCTGGATGAAAGGAAAAACAAGCTTGATGTAATCTGTCTTAACCAAAATAAGCTAAGCCGCTATGAAGCGGAGGAGTCGCTGACAGTTGAGATCATTCTTCCTAATAAATATTCTGACCACTGCGAGATTACAGCCAGCGTTAAACTTTTTGCGATAAGTAATCTTCATCTGAACCGTTTGGAATATGACGGTGATGCAGAGCAGGTCATAATTTCAGACAGCAGTGGAAGTCTGGAATTAACAGCAAAGACAGATTATGAAATTACCATCGATAAGATTGCGGGAAGGCTGGATATTAACCAGTGGAAGGCAAAAGCGATTGTGCATATTCCGGAAAAAAATATGGTAAATGTTGTTAATAAGGGAAGAAAATGTAATGTTTATTATGTGAAGGAGGGAAAAGGGGTGGAGTGCAAAAATGTTTCTGACGGTGAAAATGAAATCAGCGTTTCGGGAATATTTTCCGAGCTGATTATGGATTTGACAATATAGGGACAAACCAATAAATACACTTAAATTTATTCTATAACGGCGACAGAGCAATGCCCAAAGAGGAAACGCCGCAGCTTTCAGATTCCTATATTGATAAACCGGAGAGCCCCTTGTTAGAATTAAAAGTGAAAATAAAAGATATCGATTTGTCGGAAAATGTCATAGAGATACATGATGTTGACGGTGTATAATTATTGTTTTATACTGGTAAAACGATAAGAAGTTAAAAAAACAGTTTTTGTGCAACTCGTTGCCTGTATCGGCAGCTGTATGCCCCAATCCAGATGCACCAAAGGGAGTTCATCATTTCCTTGAACATCAGCGAACAGGGTTCCTGGCTGCCAGAGCTGGAGGAACACATTCATATTTATATGGATATGATCACAATGGAAAAGAGATTTATAAAAATGACTGTGAAATAACTATTTATGACGCTTACTGCCAATATAAATGTGCATATTGCAGTGCCATTGAGGATAATAGCCGACATATGCATGGAGCAGTAAAAAGCAGACATAGTGTTAATCATAATTGATCATATGGATTGAGGAGATTCCATGAAAAAGAGAATAAGTTATATTCTTGCAACAATCATATTTGTCCTGCAGATCTGTGGGTGCGGCACAGACGAGGATGGGTTGGAGAGCGCCCCTGATACGGAAGAAGTTCAGAGCACCGGCGCTTCAGAAGAGCAGAAGGACCTGAGTGAATCAGATGCCGGGTCAATTTGGAGTCTTGTCGGAAAGGATAATTCGCTGGATGCCTATTCTTGGGTAGTTAATGCTTTGCTGCAGGTGGAGGAGCCGGCGGAGGCTATAGGAGGGGGAGGGAAAAAGCTTTTTTTGGGAAACTCCCGAGCTTATTATTTTAAAAAACACCTTTTTAAGGATGTGGAGCTGTGCTGGGACGAGCTTTCAGTTTTGAATGCGGCGGGCGAGAGGGATGCTGCGAGCTTTAACAGGGAGAATCAATTGTGGGGTATTGGTCCGGTTTGCGGCACAGATCATTACATTACTTTAGACTATACTGTGCAGGAGAGCGCGGAGGATACTTATCGGTATTTTCTTGTGGAGAGGGATGAAAATCATGAGATGGTGCGAGAGATTCCGTTGGAATTTTTGATAGAAATGGGCTCATTAGAAAAGCTCATGAGTATCACTGATT
>JAIDME010000074.1 GCA_029050705.1 Acetatifactor sp. | reverse complement strand
CCGCCCCGCTTTTTCACTCATACCCCGGAGGCCCGACTGCTGCCCCGCAGTCTCCCTGATTCCCCGGCTGGCCGACTGTTGCCCCGCTGTTTCCCTGATTCCCCGGCTGTGTAACTTCGGGGCCAGGGTTCTGCGGGTCAGCTCCCTGACCCGGAGTTATCTGCCCAAAGATTCCAAAACCGCCGAAGCCTTCCTGATTCGATTCGCCCTGATCGGAACCGGCTGCCTCGTCCGAGCCCTCCTGATTCGACTTTTCTTCACCGGATTCGTCCGGCCCGGCTGACTCCTCCTGACCGGCAGGACTATTACTTCCGACAGGAGAGCCCTGCCAGGCCGGAATAGCTCCTTCGCTGCCGCTCTCTCCTGCCAGCTGTCCGGCCAGCGCCAGCTGCTCTGCAGTATTATCTCCGGGAAACGGTGCCGCTCCCGGCGTCATTTCCACCGGAATCCACCCGATTCCGTCCAGATAGACCTCTGCCCAGGCGTGAGCCTGTTTGTCAAGGATCACCGCCGAATAGGTGCCGTCAGAATTGCGCCTGAAGTCTCCGGGGGCAGCGGCATAGCCCGTGGCATATCTGGCCGGTATGCCCAGATACCGCAGTATCAGCACCGCCGAGGAGGCAAAATGAGCGCAGTACCCCTCCCTGCTCTCAAACAGAAAATATTCCACAAAATCCTGCCCCTTCGGGGTATTCGGCACATCCAGATTATATACTGCATTCCCTGTAAGATATGTCAGCACATCCTCCAGACTGTTGTAGACACTGTCTGTCCGAAATCCGGCATTCTCCAGAAAATCCGTCAATTCAGGGAAACTTTTTGCCGGATACTCACAGAAGGTATCATATACATAATCGCGGTATCTGGCTTCATTCTCTGCCGCCGTACCTGCAAGCACTTTCTCCGGGCTATAATTCTCCGGCGCGCTGTACAGAAATTCCCAGCTGACCCTCTTCCACTCCGCAGATCCGTCCCAGTGAACTTTATAGTCCTTCGTCAGCTGTGTGCCGTAGGGATAAACAGTATAGCTCCCCGGAGCGGCAAGTTCCTCCACCCATACCTTCTCCGAAGCCCGGTAATTAAATACGTTATAGGTCAGATTTACCAGGTCACCGGCGCTTTCCGGCAGTTCCCATCCTTTCCTGCGGTAATATTTCTCCAAATCGGAATCCCCGGCCGCCTTCCACTGATCCCCTGCATAGTCTTTGCCCACAAACCCCCGCAGATAAATCGTAGATTTCGGAGCGCCGGAAAAGGTTACCCGGTAGACCTCCTCCGAGGTGTAGACTGTTCCCGGCTTCCTTTTCAGTTCTCCTGTCACATCCGTTCCGGGACCGGATCCGATTCTTGCCAGCCTGCTTTTTATCCCGGGTATCCACTCCTCGTTAATCTTCCTGTTCAGTTCAAGCCTTGCTTCCATAACAGCATCATATCTGCTGTCCATAAACGGAACCGCGAAACGGTACACAAGCGCCATGACCACCCCCAGCGCCGCGGTCCCGATAAGCACCGCCTGTATTCCCGCCCTCTCGTCATCCTGAAAAGCGTTCCGGATGACCACTGCAGCAAACCCCAGAATACAGAGGACAAACCATACATAGGCCGGAAAATCATCCATGGTACAGGCTGCCACAAACCAGACAGCATCTGCCAGAAGCAGCGCCAATGCCCTTTTTCTCACCACGGCGCAGCCCAGAAGCAGTACAAGCGGAAGCATGACAAACAAAATGCTCCATGTAGCCTGCCTCGTGACGTTCTCCATACCCAGCTCCAGTAAATCCGCCTCCGGGATCAAATTCAGGATCAGATGAATACCATACCTTTCATTTATCCGCTCAAGCATTCCCCGGAAGGCCCAGCTCAATCCAACCGCAAGATTTCTCCGAAACAGCAGAATGCAGACAAAAAAGACAGCGATGAACAGAAACCACTGCCAGGCCATTCTTGTCCTGTTCTGTGTACTCCACAACGCCCCGGACATCAGACAGAGCAAAAACATTCCCCACAGAAACAGCGCGGGCTGCAGCACGGCTCCAAAATCCATTCCCAGACAGGTCAGCAGCGCCCCCGCCACTCCCACGGTATTTATCAGCAAAAGAATTATCGAAAAAAGAAAGCTTTCTCTATTCTTCATCAACACATTGCTCCCCAAAATACAGCCTGCCATTCTCCTCCAGATGACAGCCCGTCAGCATGCACCGCACAGCCTGGCCCCGCGGATCCGTCACCCCTGTCTTCTCCACGGAGATCAACTTCCGGATACAGGGATAAATGTCTCCCGGCTCCCGAATCCGGTTTCTTTGAAGCACACCGTCCTGCATCCAGCAGATAACGGCTCTGTCCCCGCAGACCTCAGCCAAAAAGACCATCAAAGAGCATGCCCTGTCCAGAAATACATCCTTCTGTTCCGGATTCCCCCGAAGCCTGTCTGTCATGTTGAGGAACAGACTCACCTGTCTGTCCGGCTCAAAATCCTTTACCTGCAGTTCATCTTCCTTCGCTGTCAGCTTCCAGTGGATGCTGCGGGGACTGTCGCCGGGACGGTAATCTCTCACAAAAAAATCCCCTTCATCCTCTTCCGAATGTGTGCGCAGCAGCTTCATGATCAATCCGACCTCGCTGTCCGGCACAGGTGACAGTTTCGGTGTGATCAGCAGCTTCCGGACCTGCTTCCCCGATACAGACACAGAAAAAAGACAGAGACAGTCATATATCTTTGCCTTTACCACTGTAAACTCCGCCGCTCCGCAATGTTCTGCCGGCAGTTCAAATTCCAGTTCTCTCTCGGTTCTGCCGCTCATCCCCTGCATCCTGTTTTCCACTCTCAGAGGTTTCTCCCCGTATGCCTGCCAGATTCCCCGTATTCTCAGCCCTGCCAGCGGCAGCCTTCCCTTATAAGTCACCGTAACCCGCAGCCTGATGCTCTCTCCCCTGGTTACATAATCGGGAATTCCACTGATTACCACCTCCGTCTTCCGCCTCTGCACCGCCAGCGGAATCGGGCACAGCACGGGGACACACAGCAGAATCGCCAGCAGAAACCGCAGTTCCTGATAGGTATACAGCATTACAAACCAGAAGCATACCGCCAGTATAAAAATGTAAAGAATTTTCCGCCTTATCATCTCACAAATACTTTTCTCCGGGCTTTGGCTCCGGTATCCGTCTTAAAATCTCCTCCAGAATATCCACGGCTGTCCTGCCGTTCAGCCTTGCCTTCTGATTCAGCCGGATACGGTGGACTCCCACATCCATCAGGGACTTTTTCACATCCCCCGGAACCACATACTCCCTGTCCTTCAAAAAGGCGTAGGCTCTGGACATTTTCCCCAGTGCAAGCGTTCCTCTGGGGCTCAGGCCCAGCTCCAGAAACTCATTTCTTCTCGTTGCGTCTGACAGGACTGCCATGTAACGGTAAATGCTGTCATGGATGAAAATTTCCTCCGTCTCCTGCTGCATCCTCTGCAGTTCCTCTCCATCCGCCACCGCATCCACCGCTTCGATAGGTCTTCCCGTATGACGGCTCTTAAGCAGTGCAATCTCGTTCTCCAGGCTGGGATAACCCATACTGATGCAGATTAGGAACCTGTCCATCTGGGCCTCCGGCAGACGCTGAGTGCCGTATGAGCCCACAGGGTTCTGCGTCGCCAGGACAATAAACGGCTTTGGCACCTGTCTCGTGACACCGTCTACCGTCACACTGCCCTCCTCCATGACCTCCAACAGAGCAGACTGGGTCTTGGGAGAGGTTCTGTTAATCTCATCCGCCAGCAGCAGATTGCACATGACTGCTCCGGGATAATAGACAAATTCCCCCGTCTCCTTACGATACATGGAAAATCCCGTAATATCCGCCGGCATGACGTCCGGCGTAAATTGTATCCTGTTGGACTTAAGGCCCATTGACCGGGAAAAGGCAATGGCCATCTCCGTCTTGCCCACGCCGGGAACATCCTCCAGAAGAACATTCCCCCGCGCCAGGATGGCAGCCATCACCTTCTCGATACAATCATCCTTGCCCACAATCACTTTTTTTACTTCACCCATCACAAGATGAGCCTTTTTGCTTTTTCGTTCCACTTCCGGCTTCCTCTCTGCAGTAATCGTAGCTTAGCCCAGGAAAGGATTGTACTCCTTCTCATGTCCGATGGTGGTACTCTCACCATGCCCCGGATAAACCTTCGTATCATCGGGCAGAACAAAGAGCTTTTCCCGGATAGAGCGCACCAGCGTTCCCATGCTCCCTGTGGGAAAATCAGTCCTTCCCACAGACTCTGCAAACAGCGTATCCCCCGCCAGAAGAAAGCCTGCTTCCTCAAAATAGTAACAGCATCCGCCCACGGTATGTCCCGGTGTTTCAATCACCCGGCATGTCATGCCCGCAGCCGAAATTTCCTGCCCGTCCTTCACATACACATCCGCATAGGTAGTGCAGGGTCTGCCTGCCTGCTTCGAAACATTCTTATGGTCGTCCCGCAGCAGCTCCTTCTCCGCCTCATGGGCATAGACCTTCACCGGCTCCAGTCCATCAGATTCAGCCGCTGCATTCACTGCATCCCGCAGCCCGTCCAGCCCCCAGATATGGTCAAAATGGCCATGGGTCAGCAGGATTGCCGCCACCCTGAATCCGTTCTTCTGCAGCGAGTTGTAAATGCCGCCGCCCTGGTCCGCCGGGTCAACCACAATGCACTCCTGATTTCCTTCCCTGTACAGAAAATAGCAGTTTGTCTGGCACACACCCAGAATCATTTTGCCGATTTTAATCTCCGACATCTGTCTCCTCCTCTTAACCGGTTGTCCTCTCAATGTCTATGACGCTCTCTATCGCCCTGATCTTCTCAATGACCCGGTTCAGCTCCTCCCTGCCTCTGATCTCAAAGGTAGTCTGCAGTGTAGCAAGTCCCTGCTTGTTTGTCCTCGTATTCATTGAAAGAATATTGATATTCCGCTCCGTCATAACCTTGGAAATATCCACCAGCAGCCCGCTTCTGTCATTGGCGAATATCTTAATCTCCGCCACATACTTTTCCTCCGCGCTGTCGTCCGGTGCCTGCCACTCCGCGTCTATTATCCGCGCCCTTTCCAGCTCAGGCAGATTCATCATATTCACACAATCCGTCCTGTGGATGGATATTCCTCTGCCTCTGGTGACAAATCCTACGATCTCATCGCCCGGAACGGGAGAACAGCACTTGGAAAAGCGCACGGAAAGGTCTGCAATTCCCTTCACCACAATGCCGCTCTTCGTCTTTATCTGAACCGGCTTTGAGGCCGCGAGCGCCCCTACTTCCGCTATGCTTGCCAGAACCTCTTCGTTTGTCAGTTCCTTCTTGTGCTCCCTCTCGTAGAGCTCCTGCATCCTTGCGGTAATCTGGCCCTCCTTTAAAGCGCCGTGTCCGATTGCCGCAAGCACCGCATCCCAGTCCCGGAATCCGTATCTGCGCATAACGGCTTCCATATATTCCGGCTTCAGCAGATCGGCAAGATTGATGGATTTCGTCTTGCAGTAGGCTGACAGCAGTTCCTTGCCCCTGACAATATTATCTTCCTTCAGTTCCGCCTTAAACCACTGGTTAATCTTATTCTTCGCCTGAGTACTCTTGACTACATTCAGCCAGTCGCGGCTGGGCCCCTTGGAATTCTGAGAAGTGATGATCTCAATACGATCTCCGTTCTTGATCACATAGTCAATCGTCACCAGCTTGCCGTTGACTCTGGCACCCACCATTTTATTGCCCACGGCAGAGTGGATATAATATGCAAAATCAATGGGCGTCGAGCCTGCGGGAAGGTTCTTCACCTCGCCGGTTGGCGTAAAGCAGTACACATTATCTGAAAACAGGTCGAGGTCATCCTTCAGGAGTTCCAGGAATTCCCTGTTGTCGGACATGTCCTGCTGCCATTCCAGGATCTGGCGCAGCCAGACCAGTTTCTCTTCTTCCTGAGCCTCCACTTTTTTGCCGTCGGATGCCTCTTTATATTTCCAGTGGGCCGCGATACCGTACTCCGCGGCCTTATGCATCTCAAAAGTACGTATCTGAATCTCAAAAGGCTGCCCGTTGCTGCCGATCAGCGTAGTATGCAGAGACTGGTACATATTTGCCTTCGGCATGGCAATATAATCCTTGAACCGCCCCGGAATCGGCGTATACATCGCATGGATAACACCCAGCGCCGCATAACAATCCCGCACCGTATCCACCAGAATCCTCACCGCAAACAGATCATAAATCTGGTCCAGCGTCTTGTTCTGGTTCTTCATCTTTTTATAGATACTGAAGAAATGCTTGACGCGGCCGTCTATCTTCGCTTTGATACCGGCACCGTTAATATGAACACTGACCTCATCCACAATGCTCTGGATGTACTGCTCCCTCACGCTCTTACGCATGGAAATCTGGTCTACCAAATCGTAATAGACTTCCGGCTCCAGATATTTCAGGGACAGATCATCCAGCTCCGTCTTGAGCTTGCTTATACCCAGCCTCTGGGCAATGGGGCAGTAAATCTCCAGCGTTTCACGGGCTATCCGCTGCTGGCTGTCCGTGCTCTTATATTTCAGCGTGCGCATATTGTGGAGTCTGTCGGCCAGTTTGATCATAATGACACGGATGTCCTTTGCCATGGCAAGAAACATCTTCCGCAGGTTCTCCGCCTGCATCTCCAGTTTTTCATCGGACTGGTTCACATTGGTGGACAGAGGAATTTTCTCCAGTTTCGTCACGCCATCCACCAGAAGCGCCACGTCCTCCCCAAATTCCCGCTTCAGATCATCATCCGTCATGATCGTATCTTCCACCACATCATGAAGAATTCCCGCCACAATAGTCTCTTTGTCCAATTCCAGATCTGCCAGAATGATGGCAACGTTCAGCGGGTGAATGATATAAGGCTCACCTGATTTTCTCTTTTGGTCTTTATGAGCCTCACAAGCCACCCTGTATGCCTTCTCGATCATGGAAATGTCGGTGCTCGGATGGTATTTTCGGACACGCTGAATAAGCTCCTGATACAGATCATCGGGATTTCTGAATTCTAAAGCTTCTTCCATTTTCCCGTCATCAAAGATGACTTCCTGTTTTTCTTCTGCCATAGCTGTCCTACGCTCTCCAACTTCCCATCATACCGATACTGTCGGCACCAGCCCCCTGCTCTATTTCCCCGGGTAACAGATCGCTGATTCCAGGCGATAGTCCTTAAGCTTCTCCCTGCCCTTTAAACCGGCCAGTTCAATCAACACCACAATTCCGACTACCTTCCCGCCAAGGCCCTCGATCAACTTGATCATAGCCTCCGTGGTTCCTCCCGTCGCAATCAGGTCATCCACGATCAAAACCTTCTGTCCCGGCCTGATGCTGTCCCTGTGCATTTCAATCGTCGCCTTTCCATACTCCAGATCATAGGAAACCGACACTGTTTCCCTTGG
>JAIDME010000073.1 GCA_029050705.1 Acetatifactor sp. | reverse complement strand
GCTGCGGAAGGTGTCGGTGCCCGCAGGTCGGAAACAAAGTCAATGATGGTGGTATCCGTCTCGTGTCCCACCGCCGAGATAACGGGCACAGAGCAGTCAAACACCGCCTGAGCCACCTCACGTTCATTAAACGCCCATAAATCCTCAATGGAGCCGCCGCCCCTGCCCACGATCATCACATCCACGCCTGCCCGTTCCAGCATCCGGATGCCGCGCACCACGCTGGGGACAGCCGCCTCTCCCTGAACAATGGCAGGATACAGGATAATCTGCACGTAAGGGTTGCGCCTTCGTGTAATCTGAATAATGTCCCGGACAGCCGCACCTGTATCTGCCGTCACCACTCCCAAAGTCCGGATGTACTTCGGGATGGGCTGCTTGTACTCAGGTGAAAACATGCCGGATTCCTCCAGTTCCCGTTTCAGCTGTTCAAATTTTTCATAGAGCAGCCCGTTTCCATCCAGCACAATCTGCTTTGCATACAACTGATATTTACCGTCCCTGGCGTACACATCAACGGCACCGCCGACAATCACCTGCTGTCCTTCCGCCAGACGAAAAGAAAGACCCGCGCGGCTTCCTGCGAACATGACACAGTTCACCACTCCAGTGGGGTCCTTTAACGTAAAATAAATATGTCCGGATGCATGATATTTGCAGTTGCTGACCTCCCCTTTTACGAAAAGGCTCTGCAGCAGGTAATCCTGTGCGAACATATTCTTAATATATGAATTCAGTTGTCCTACAGTATAAACACTTCGAATATCAATCACCCAGCTTCAATATTTTTGCAAGAATCGCATTCACGAAACCGCCGGAATTTTCCTGACCGTATTTTTTGGCAAGCTCCACTGCCTCGTCAATGGCAACTCCGGGCGGAATATCATCGTCATAACGCATCTCATACACCGCCAGCCGCAGAATGGCCAGCTCTGCCCTGCCCATCCGGGCAGTGTTCCAGCCCTCCGTATTATCGTCTATCAGCTTATCTATCTCAGGAATCTTCTCACGAACCAGATTACATCTCGCTTCAATGTAATCGGAATCCTTCTGTGATCTGACCGCTTCATTGTCCTCCAGAAACAGCTTTATCTGCCTGGGCATATCCTCCGGTGCATGAAACTCCACCCGGAATAAAAGCATGAAAACCTGTTCTCTCTGCTCATGTCGTCCCATTGCGTCTTTTCCTTTTATTTTACTTTCACACCAGCAATCCGAATATTGACATCGGTGCAGGCAAGTCCTGTCATGTTTTCGATAGCGGCCTTCACCTTGGACTGTACCTTCTGGCAGGTGGCGGGAATATTATAGCCGTACTCAACAGTCACGGCAAGCCAGACCACCACGCTGTCATTCAAAACCTCAACTTTGACTCCCTTGGTCAACTTCTTCATGCCGACTCTGCTCATCAGCTCATTGGTAATGTTGCCCGCCATGGCGGAGACACCCTCAACCTCCGTCGTAGCCAGTGATGCGATCATAGCCACAACATCATCCGCAATCTGCACCACTCCCACGTTCTCCTCATCCTTCAGTACCACTGTCTTTTTCTCTATATCTTTTTCCATCTCAGTTCCTCCATTAATCATTAAGAACTCGCAGTACCCGCGCTTCCTGCCTCCTGCTTCGCAGTGCCGCGCTCGAAGACGCTTCGCTTCTTCTCGCTCACGGGCTTCGCCCTATGAAAAAAGTCATATATGAATTTTCTTACATGCAAGCATGACGAAAATTTATATTTGCCTTTTTTCGCACTGCTCATTGCCTACTTGGACATTATACCACACTCTTTACTCATTTGTCACCCAAAATGTCAGGGACATCTGATTGTCATTTCGGGCATAGGCCACTGCTACATCCTCAGCCTCCAGATAACGGAATATCTCATGATTATCAACAAGCTCCGTCAACACCTCATTATAGCATTCCCTGTCTGCGCATTTCACGGTTATATCATCTCTGTCCTGCGCTCTGGCCCTGTCAAAAAGCATCTGCATCTGCTCCCTGTCATAGAACGTAAACAGTGCTCCCTCTTTTGAATAATAATTTGCATCCGTAGCGACACACCGGGGCATGGGTATATTCTCTCCCAGTGTGTGGGTTTTTAAAAGTTCCTCCGTCGTCACATTCAGGTAATCATAATTGATCTCCGGTATATTAATGTCTTCTGCGGCCTCACCATCCTGCCGGGTGTAGGAAGCATCTCCCCATGTGGCATCCACATAGTAATACTCCCCGTCTACCCTGACCAGGTTCCAGGCATGTCCCTCCTGCTGTGTCGGAATACCCTCTCCGCCTTCCGTTTCAACAGTTCCCAGCACAAGAGTGCATTCCACCCCGAGCCTGTTCAGCAGATACTGAGTCGCCTTGGCATAGCCCTGGCATACTGACCTGTGCCCCACAAATACTGAATAAATATTCTGATTGTCAGGAGCCGAAGGGTCATAGTCTGTCTTCCGGATAATCGTGTCATACACATATTTAACCTTTGTGTACTGGTCCGCATCCTCATCCACACCGGCCAGAATTTCCGCAGCGGCTGCCTCTATCTCGCTGCGCCTGCTCTCCGCAGTCTCCCTGTCAATACTGTAGGTTCCCGAGAACACAATGGATGTAATCTTATCTCCTCTGGTGTATCGCGTATAGGAATAGCCTTCCACATAAAACAGCTCCGGATGATCATTCAGAACACACTGAAAAATCCTGTCAATATCCTCCTCATCACAGCCTGCCTCAAGCGCGGCTCTGTTCAGCCGGATGTCCTCGCCGAAGCTCCCCATCGCCTGCTTCATATCCAGATACCATGTCATTTCCGCCTCGCTCAGACTCTGCGCAGCATATTCAAATGCACCCTCATACAGAAAACCGTCCTGTATCTCCGGGATTTCCGGCTCCTCCTGTACGGATTCTTCCTGTGTTTCTTTCTCCTTTGCAGCTTCCTTCCGCTCGTTTCCCGCCGTATCCGAAGAAGCCTCGTCCTCCCGGCTCTGTTCCTTCCCGGCATTTTCCTGTCTTTCCACGATTCCCGGTCCCGTCATGGAAAAGTCCCGCGGTATTTCCTTTAAGAGGCTGCTGTTGCCGCAGCCTCCCAGCATCAGCAAAATCAGAAGTAAAAAAACTAAATATTTTTTCATACCATGATCCCGGTGCATTAGTTTCTGGAGAACTCTGTCAGTATCAGCCCCTTATTTCGCTCCAGCGTCATGCCGACGCTCCAGGCATTCACAAACAACAGCAACGGATTTCCTTTCATATCCTTTACCTTTTTCATATCCGAAGTACCTGTCAGCCTGGCAATATCAACCTCATCCTTATTCTCAATCCAGCGGATATGCTCATAAGGCAGGTTTTCCAGACGAATTCCCACATTGTACTCATTCTCCAGTCTGTACTTCAGCACGTCAAACTGCAGTACTCCGACCACTCCCACAATAATTTCCTCCAGCCCCGTGTTGAACTCCTGAAAAATCTGGATGGCTCCTTCCTGGGCAATCTGCTCAATGCCTTTCACAAACTGCTTTCTCTTCATGGTATCCAACTGCCGGACCCTGGCAAAATGCTCCGGCGCGAAGGTAGGTATCCCCTCATACCGAAAATTTTCCTTCGGCATGCAAAGTGTATCGCCGATGGAAAAAATACCGGGGTCAAAGACGCCTATAATGTCTCCGGCATACGCCTCGCTCAGTATCTTCCTCTCGTCAGCCATGATCTGCTGGGGCTGAGAGAGACGCATGACCTTGTTCCCCTGCACATGGCGCACCTCCATGCTGGCGTCAAACTTTCCGGAGCAGATACGCATAAAGGCCACTCTGTCCCTGTGCGCTTTGTTCATATTGGCCTGTATCTTGAACACAAACGCCGAAAAATCGTTCTCGGCAGGAGCCACCGGCCCAATGTCCGCCACCCTGGGCAGGGGTGTGGTTGCCATCTTTAAAAAGTGCTGTAAAAAGATTTCCACACCGAAGTTAGTCAGGGCAGAGCCAAAACAGACCGGCGTGAGCTTCCCCGACTGCACCTGCTCCAGGTCAAAGGAGACTCCCGCGCCGTCCAGAAGCTCGATTTCCTCCAGAAGCTTGTCCGCCGGTTCATCTCCGATCAGTTCCCTCAGATGCGCCTCATCTTCGATGGGAATCTCTGTGGCAATTCCTTCCTTTGTGCCCTTCTCCGTATCAGAGTAGGAAATCACACACTTTTTCTCCCTGTCATAAACTCCCTTAAAACCCTTTCCCGAACCGATAGGCCAGTTCACCGGACAGGTTGCTATCCCTAATTCTTTCTCTATTTCATCCAGAAGGTCAAAGGTATCATTGGCATCCCTGTCCATCTTATTGATAAAGGTAAAAATAGGGATTCCCCTCATTCCGCAGACCTTGAACAGCTTTCTGGTCTGAGCCTCCACACCCTTGGATGCGTCGATCACCATGACGGCAGAATCCGCCGCCATCAGCGTGCGGTAAGTATCCTCGGAGAAATCCTGATGTCCGGGCGTGTCCAAAATATTGATACAGTATCCGTCATACTCAAACTGCAGCACAGAGGAGGTGACGGAAATACCTCTCTCCTTCTCTATCTCCATCCAGTCGGACACGGCGTGCCGTGCCGTAGCCTTTCCCTTGACACTGCCTGCCAGATTGATGGCTCCGCCGTAGAGCAGAAATTTCTCTGTCAGTGTGGTCTTTCCCGCGTCAGGGTGTGAAATGATTGCAAAGGTTCTCCTGCGATTGATCTCTTCTATATAATTATTCATTTTTCCTCCCATTCCGCCGCCCGCAGCGGCAGTGCCTCCTGTTGAGGCACAAATTATCCATGAGGAAAACGCTTCTCTTGCGTTTTCCCGTGTGAGAAAGGCTCCGCCTCCGGAACCGTAGTATTTCTTAGTCCGCGTACTATGCCGAATGCAATTCGGCAGCAGACTTAGAAATTCTTCTCACAATTTTCAGGTGGGACCGATCATGCTGTCTGCCTGAAATACGGGCGCAATGTCAAAATACCGCAGCACCGTTGCCCCGATGTCCGCAAAGGTTTCCCGGGTTCCGTAATTGATGGGGCTTACGCTCTGCCCGTACATAATAAAGGGAGTATACTCTCTGGTGTGATCTGTGGTTGCCGTGTACGCCGGGTCACAGCCGTGATCCGCCGTGATCATCAGTATATCCTCCTGCCTCATCTTAGCTAATATCTCAGGCAGTTTTTCATCAAAGAAAGCAAGAGCCTCGGCATAACCGTCCACATCCCTTCTGTGTCCGTAAAGCATATCATAATCCACAAGGTTGATAAAGCACAGTCCTTCAAAATCCCTGTCCAGATACTCAAGCGTCCTGCTGATTCCTTCTTCGTTGCCACCGGTGCGGACTGACTCGGTTATGCCTCTGCCCGCAAAGATGTCCCATATCTTGCCCACGGCGATCACGTCTTTTCCGGCAAGGATAAGCTGATCCAGCATGGTAGTGGCCGGCGGTTCCATGGAAAAATCATGCCTGCGGGCCGTCCTGGTAAAAAGTCCTCCGGCGGGACCCACAAAGGGCCTTGCAATGACTCTTCCAACGCCGTGCTCGCCTTTAAGTATTTCCCTTGCCATACGGCAATACTCATAGAGCTGCTCCGGCGGTACGATCTCCTCATGAGCCGCAATCTGAAATACACTGTCCGCAGAGGTATAGACAATGAGGTCTCCCGTATTCATATGTGCATCCCCATACTCCTGAATGACCGCCGTTCCGGAATAGGGTAAATTGCAGAGCACGCCCCGCCCTGTCTTCTCTGAAAAAGCGTCCAGCACTTCCTTCGGAAACCCATTCGGGTAGGTGGGCAGAGGCTTCGGCGAACAGACGCCCGCAATCTCCCAATGGCCGATGGTAGTGTCCTTGCCTCTGGAACGCTCCGTCATCCGGGCGACAGCCGCCCTGTGGCTTTCCTTTTTTGCGATACCGGTCTCTTCCGCGACACCGTCAATATCAAACAGCCCTAAGTCCCGCATATTCGGCATACGAAAACAGGGGCTGGAAGATACGCTTTTCAGGGTATTCACGTTCACATCCCCATAGGAAGCCGCATCCTCCATCCCGCCGATTCCAAAGCTGTCAAGCACGATCAGAAAAACTCTCCGCATAATCTTTAGTCCTCTCTTCTGCGCCTATTATAGCACACAATCTATGTAATTTATACTAAATTTTTACATCTATTGCGACACTGTGCTGATAATGATATTTTCCGGCGCAATCTCTGTCTTCCGTTTCACAATATCTTCAATCTGCGCCCGCTCCGCATCACTCAGCATTGCTGCATTTACCACCACATCCACTGCGCTGCCGTTGATGCTGACCACCACATCGGTAAATCCCTTGGCTTCCAGCAGGATTTCCGCTGCAGCCTCCTTCTCCGCAATAGCCGTCATCTGTACCATACTGTCCACTGCCGCCTGTTTCTGCTCGTCAGAAAGCCCCGTACTGTTGATGATCTCCAGCAATGTCTCCTTATTTCTGGCTCTGGTCTGCTCCTTTAAAAGCTTCGCCTCCGAGAGGATTGCGACACCTGCAGTAGAAGTGAACACAGCTTCACCCGGTATCTCCCCTTCTTCCGGTGTATTATTCTGCCCCTCTGTAGTGGGATTCTGGGCCACCTGAAAATCTGCGTCCAGATAATCATCCACAGGGTCATCCTCCATGTCGGAATCCAGACTGTCGATCTCGGTCAGCCCCGTCTGTATCAAATCCTCTTCTGACAGGTCCAGCAGATCCGCCGCCGTAAAATTCTCCGTGAGGATGTCCTGTGTGCCTGCCGGATTCGTATCGCTTGTGTATACATTGCTGTCGTCCACTGCCTGATATTCATCTTCCAGACCGGTTCCCGCAAACTGCAGATACCCTGCGATTGCAATCATTATTGCAAGTGCGGTTATCATAAGCTGATTTTTTTTGATTAGGTTTTTCACGTCTTTTCCTTTCTCTACGTTTTACTAGTTTATTGTATGAGCCCGGGAACAGATATATGAATCATGTCATTTGGATTTTGTCTCCATTTTTACAACCATGACCTTATGTGCATCTATATGAAAGAGGGCCTGCACAATCTCCGTCACAGTGCGGTTTACCGTACCGCTTCCCGCTCCTTCCGCAACCACCAGCACTCCTTCTATTTCCGGCACATAGGTTTTCACCACATAGGGCGTACTGCTGCTGCCCTCCGTGCTGTACACCACACTCTCTCCCGTCTCGCTTGTGTTCACCGTGCGGGTTCCCCCCTGGGCGTCCGTCTCCGTGGTCACGGAACGACTCACCGGCGTTTCCCGCTCCACCACCAGCTCGCTGGAGGATTTCAGCGTGATCATCACCCTCACTCTTCCCACATCAGCCATATCCGCCAGTGCCTCCGTCAGCCGCTTTTCCATAGCCGCAGCATACTCCAGACCGTCAGTTTCCTCCGTCCGCTCCGTATCTGCCCCGCTGCCTGAACCGGTTCCCGATGGGTTCAAAATATCTCCCCGCCCTTCGTCCGTTCCATTGCTTTTCTCATTGCTGTCCTTCGTGGGCAGGGCAATGACAAACAGCAGAATACCCACCAGTATTAATACCAGCAGATTATCTTTGCGGAACAACTTTTTTATCCTTTCGCTTTCCAGCCATTTCTTCCGCTCATTTTCCATATGACCTCCCGACACCTCCTTCACGGTTACTGTATTTCAATCGGTCCCACTATCACGGTAACTTCCGGAACCTCCTCCACTTCCTCCAATGCCTCCTCCGCCTTATTGTTTTGTTCTTCCATTCTTTTTCTGACCTCCTCCAGCGTCATCTGCTCCAGCAGCTTATTTGTCTCCTCAGCTTCCCGGGCGGCAGTCTCCATCTCCTGCTCCAGCTGAGTCCGAAACTTTTCCAGCCCCTCCAGCGTCTGCTCCATGTTTCCCCCCAGCAAAAAGCTTCCAATCGGCAGAAAAAGCTGAATCAGAATCATGACGCTGACCAGGAGCTTTAAATATTTCTCATAGGTCTCCCTGGGTCTGAAATGTACGATTGCCTGGGCACAAATCATAAAGATGCCAATCCTGCAGATTGTCTGCAATAACATACCCATCACCCCCTGCCTGATGCCGTGACCACCGCTATGGAAATCAGAAACAGCAGAATTGCCGTTCCCGTGGTCTTAAGCAGCAGCAGTCCCCCGTCTCCGGCCCTGTTGACACATGTAGTGATCCTCTTGTCGCTGACTACGCCCATGAAAGCAGCGGCGCACTTCAACATACCCGCGATCAGACCTATCTTTAAAAGAGGTGCTGCACAAAGTACCAGTATTAATATCAAAAGCACCACCCCGATGCTGTTTTTAATGACAAGTGCGGATCCCAGAACCAGTTCCACCGCACTGTCCGCGGCATTTCCTACACCGGGTATTGCCGAAATGATTCTCTGCAGGGCCGACTTCTTTACTGCATCCACCACCGGAGTGATCAGTGCCTGAAAAATACTGATACCGGTAATTACCCCAACCGCGCCTTTTAAAATCCACCCCACCGCCTTTTCCACCAATTCAATCAGCATGGTCAGCTTTTCCTCCACCCAGATGCCGTTTATCATGGAAAGCATGACAAAGCTGTAAACCAGGGGAATAACCCCCTTGGCAAGAATATATTCCACTCCGTATATGACCAGCAGCATCAACTGACTGACCACGGCGGCCGTAGCCGCACCCGTGGATACCCCCACGGAAATCAGATAGGCCGGCACCAGAAGCCTGATAAAAAGCGTAATATCCTCCAGGGTCTGCAGCGCCGTCTCCGCCGCCTCTGAAAAACATTTCAAAAGGATTGCAGTAAACAGCAGATACATAAAGTAGAAACTCATATCCGCCACCTGATGCATATCAAATATTTCCACAAAATGGGAGATCAGGGAAGACACAATTCCCAGCACCAGCAGCCAGATAAGCACATTCCTAATACCGGAAAGCTGGTTTGTAATGCCTGCGGCCCCGCCCTTGAAAAGACTCGACAGGGCGCCCAGTATATCCCCCGACATAACCTGCTCAAGAAGCCGTTCCGCCGATATACCCGTCCCGGGAAAAAGCTGCCGTATTCCCTCCGAAAGTCTGTCCAGACCATAATCCTGCCAGATATCGCCCAAATCCATATATTGTCCTGCCTTTCCCCAATTCAGCCGCTTTTACAGAAAGCTTTGAATCTGCTCAATTACCGCAAATAAGACCGGCAGACCGGCAAACATTACGGACAGCTTTCCCAGTACCTCAATCTGTCCGGCCACCGTCTGATAACCGGCATCTTTACAGATGTCCGCGCTGAATTCACAGATATAGGTAATGCCAATGACCTTCAGCAAAATGGCAAGATAGCTCTCCGCTCCGCCCAGATAACTCCGCAGTTTTCCCAGCTGGGCCGTCACGGCGGCCACCTGCCGCAGGGCGTATCCGAAAACCAGAATACCCACGGCCAGTCCCATATACATTCCGTACTCCGGCTTCTGACTCTTAAACTGAATCGCCAGCATCACTCCCGCGATCCCGAGAAAAACAACCTTCACAAGTTCCTGCACACTTTTCCCCCTTTACAGAGCAAACAAGGTCTGTATTGTCTGAAACAATTCATATATGTATGGCACAATCCAGGTCAGCACAAGAATCAAACCTGCAAGGCTGATCATGAACGCATGCTCCTCCCGCCCGCTGTGTTTCAACACCTGGCTGAGTATTGTAACAAGAATACCAACTGCCGCTATCTTGAAAATCAGACTCACTCCCATAACTCCTCGTATCCTATCTTAAACATTAATCGCTAACCCCTTTGCAGTCAGAACTCAGCATAATATGAGAATGATCAGCAGTCCCCCCATCGCTCCCAGTCCCACCGCCATTCTGCATTTTTCCCCATTCTCCCGCTCCAAGGCTGCCGCCCTCACATCCAGCTGCTCCCTGCTCTGTTCTATCAGGGCCAGCTGCATCTGACTGTCGCCAAAGGTTCCTGCCGATACAAACCGCAAAAACTCCTCCCTGTCCTCTTCCTTCAGGGGCATATCCTTCAGAGGCACTCTGACACACTCCTCAAAGACCCGGGCAAAGCTTTCTCCGGTGTTCTCACGCATCTTGTCCGCAATCCTTCGGAATGCGTTTCCCAGGGTTCCGGCCAGTCTGTCAGCCACATGCTCGCAGCACTCCGGCAGCGTTCCCCTGCCGTACCGGATTTCACTGCCCAGAAGACTTAAGGCATCGCACATCATCCGCAACGCTCTGACTCTGCCTGTAAACTGCCGCCTGTACCAGAAACCCAGCCCGAAACATCCCGTCAGGATCATACAGGCTCCCGCCAGCTTAAGCATCCGCTTCCCCTCCCTCGGTCATCGCTTTCACCACACAGTTTCCGTTTTCCTTCCCAAGAATGATCACCATCCGAAACAACTGCCTCCACACGGCCTTCGACACATCAAATCTGGCTATTACATCCTCCCGGCTCTCTCCGTGAGCCGTAGCCAGTATCCGGCATCCGCATGCCGCCGCACGGCTCAGAGCCTCCAGTTCCTCACGGTTTCCAAGCTCGTCTATGGCTATGACATCCGGCGACATGGCGCGCAGAAGCATCATCATTCCCAGACTCTTTGGGCAGGCATCCAGCACATCCGTTCTCATGCCCACATCATTCTGCGGTTTCCCGCAGAATGACCCTGCAATCTCCGAACGCTCATCCACCACACCAACCGTCATGCCCCGCCCCCATTTGTTTCCGTCAGAAATCTGCCTGATAAGGTCTCGGAGAAGGGTTGTCTTGCCGCATCCCGGCGGCGAAATGATGAGGGTACTTTTTAAGCTTCCGCCGTCATACATGCGCGGTATCACCCTGTCCGCCGCCCCCTTGATCTCATGGGCGACACGGATATTGATAAAAGATATATTTTTAATCGTCCGAAGACTCTTTCCGTCCTCCGTCACTGCTTGTCCCGCAACTCCCACCCTGTGGCCGCCGCCCACCGTAAGAAAGCCCTGACGCAGCTCGTCTTCAAAAGCATACAGAGAATAGTGACAGATATGTTCCAGCAGTTCAGCCAGCTGCCTGGATGTAATGACTGCCGCCTCCGACTGACAATCCGTAAAATGGCCTTCTCTGTCCAGGAAAACTTCCCGACCGTCCACATGCACCACTATCGGACGGTCTGCACGCAGCCGGATCTCCCTGACAAATTTCTGATGCATGGCCGTATACTCCCAGAAACCTCTTCTCCCGGCCGGAAAAAGTTGTAGAATTGTATTTTCCATTCCTTGTCCTCCTTTCTCCAATATATGAAAATAAGAACCGGATATTCCTTTTTCTTTTTAACTTTTGTACTGGAAAAAAAACAAAATTTTGAAAAAAACAGATAGACAAATGACTTGAGAAATGATATTCTTTTCTTGAATCAAAACAGTAATCATTACTATTATTATTTAATAAATCGGAGGTATTTTTATGAGCACAAGCACAGCTCAGGATGACTATCTTTTAAATCTTCTCGACGGGTATGCAACAAAAGGCGGGCATCATCTGAATGTTAATGTACTGAACAGAGACACGCTGCTGGATGCACAAAAGCATCCTGAGAATTATCCCCAGCTGACAATCAGGGTCAGCGGATATGCGGTAAACTTTATTAAGCTTACCCCCGAACAGCAGGCTGATGTCATCAGCCGTACTTTCCATGAGGGCCTGTAAGACCCGGCGCACTTTGCTTCGGCGCAATTACCGGTTTTCGTAATCCTATTTGAGTGTAAACGGGCAGCTTCCTGAAAAGCTGCCCGTTTACACTCTCAATAGGTATATACATTATGGTACAGCTTGCAGTAACCGCCGCCCAGACGCTGCACCTGCAGCTGTATCAGGAAATTATCCGCTCCCAGCTTTTTCAGCGCATCATTCACATAACCCGTCATGTAG
>JAIDME010000072.1 GCA_029050705.1 Acetatifactor sp. | reverse complement strand
ATTCCCGAAGTATGTCTGCAAGGGATGCAGGCAGTTCAAAGTCATTGTCCTCCACTGTCTTCATGTTGCGGATCAGCGACTTAAATTCCCTGTTTCGCTCCATGCCCAGCGCAATCCACTCTTTTGCTTCCGCGTCCAGGTACAGCGCCCGGTATTTCGGCAACTCTATTACGCCGCTCTTTATCTGTCCGGCGCTTAAGCTCAGACCTTCCTTCAGTTCCAGCAGAGCTCCGATTGCCTCCCCCTCCATATTGATAAAATCGCCGTTCTTCAGGCGGAAAAATTTCTTTTTCCGGTTATACCTGCTGAGTATTTCCTGCAGCTGCTCCATGGACAGATCCTGAGCCGTCATCCGAAGCTCCAGCAAATCTCCGGAAAGCGATACCCCCACTGTTGGCCGCGGCGCCGGAGAAACCTTCACCAGCTTCAGTGCTTCCGAGATAAAGACCTCACCAAGACTCTGAAACTCCGGAATCCCTCTGGTCAGCAGCTCATAGGCCATATCCTCGTCATCCCGAATCGCTATTTCACCTGCTGCCTCATTATATTCGTTAAAGTAGCGCCTCACCTGCTGCCCTACCTGCAGCTCTTTCACTGTATCCCGGTCCGTATCCAGCTTCGCGCTCTTAAACAGATCATATTTCTCTTCCCCGTATACCGCATACAGCTTACAGGTAAAATAGTCTTTCCCGGGAGCATCCAGATAAATCTGAAAAGAAACCTCCTTTACACCGTAATCCTCCTTATTGAACAAAACATAGTTCGGCGTACAAGCCTGCTCCAGGGAAGGCAGCACGTCGCGGCAAAAGGCAGGCACATCTCTGGCTGCCACAAATAAAAACCTTCCCGCCTCCACATTCCGGAAGCAATCCAGAAAGTCCTGTATGGCATCTTCTTCCTCACGGCTTACCCTGTATATCTTTCCTTCCACAAAGTAGAAATTATCCCGTTTCCCCCGGCAGGCATCCCATAAATCCACGGATACATTCAGTCCATCTTCTTCTCCCCTGACCGTCAGAACCCTGGGAAGTCGTCCGGCCGTCTCCTGCCATAGCTTTTCCGCCTGTCCGTATATTTCCCCCCGAAAGGCATGCCCCCTCATGAGATTTATGAAATCCTCCAACTGGGCCTCCGTAAGCGGCATCTCCCGCAGCTGGGCCGTATATGCATAATCGTTGAAATAGCTGTAACGGCCATAACTTCGGGTATAGTGCTCCCTGTTGTTCTCCACCCAGTCGCAGACAAAGTCCACCAGCGCCCGACTTTCTTCTGCAAAAGCCTCCCTGGTGTGCACAAAAGTCAGCTTCTGCCCGTAGGGAAAGCTTTCGTTTTGCTCCAGCGCCCTCACAAAGGCAAAGACATCCTTTAAAACATATTTGCGACCGTTCTCCGTGCCGATGGAAAATGCCAGCAGTGTCCCGGTGTCTGTCCTTTTCAACTCCGGAATCAGCAATACTCTGCCGTAACAGACGGTATCCGTGATGGGCAGTGTTCTCTTTAAAACTCTCTGTTGAAGAAGCTTTGCAAGAGCCGGAGAAGTCTGGGGAAGATTTCTTCTGCTTTTTTCGAAAACCGAAGAACGGATGATCTTCCCTTCTTTTCCTGTTTCCGGCCGGAGCATCCCTGCTATGGTCCGGTCTTCACAACAGTCAATATACCCCAGCGCCACGGCCACACAGTGCTTACACATACCGTCGTAATTACGGTATGCTGCGCACTCACAGGAATAATCCTCTATATAATCTGTGTCCCAGCCATATATCAGCCGCACACGATAAACCAGATTACCGCTCCCCTGAACCCGGGCGCGGACAACGTCATACAAATCGCCGTTCTCCAGGCGCAGTTTTCTTACGCTTCCGTTTTCATACAGCTCCTGACCGCGCTGGTATATGGTATCGCCTGCCTCGCGCCTCAGCATGTTTTTTGTAAGCATACGCTCAACCTTTCTGTCAGACCGCCTCCGTGGTGCATTCTACTTCATCTCGTTTGCCATCTGATACAAATTGTAATAAATTCCCTTCTGCTCCATCAGCTCTTCATGGCTGCCTTCCTCGGTAATGCCCTCCTCCGTCAGTACCATGATCCTGTCGGAGCTGCGGATGGTAGAAAGGCGGTGAGCCACGGTCAGGGTGGTACGCCCTTCGGAGAGGGCCGCCAGAGACTTTGCAACGGCATATTCGCTCTCATTGTCCAGGGCTGAGGTGGCTTCATCCAGAATGATGATCGGGGAATCCTTCAGAAAGACCCTGGCAATACTGATGCGCTGCTTCTGCCCGCCGGACAGCTTGACGCCTCGCTCACCGATGTATGTATTATAGCCGTCTTTCAGCTCCATGATAAACTCGTGGGCACCGGCACGCTTTGCCGCCTCCGTCACTTCCTCCATGGAGGCCCCTATTTTTCCGTAGACAATGTTTTCAAACACCGTGCCGGAAAAGAGATAAACATCCTGCTGCACAACGCCGATATTCCTGCGCAGACTCTTCAGAGTCAGTCCCTTGATATTTTTCCCATCAATATAGATATTCCCCTCCGTCACGTCATAAAATCTGGGAATCAGATTACAGAGGGTGGTCTTTCCGCCGCCGGAGGGCCCCACCAGCGCAACCTTCTCGCCGGGCCTTATATTCAGATTCAAATGGCGGAACACCTGGTTGTGGTCATCCGGATACTCAAAGCTCACATCCTCAAACACAATATTTCCCTGAGGATTTTCCAGGGCCACCGCCCCCGGCTCGTCAAAGATATCAATGTCCGCGTCAATGATTTCCAGAAACCGCTCAATTCCCGTCATGCCTCTCTGAAACTGCTCCGCAAACTCTATGATGCGGCGGATAGTAGCAATGAATGTAGTCACATACATGATGTACGCCACCAGATCGCTGGGACTGACAGAGCCATTCATCATAAACAATCCGCCCACCACGAGAGTCGTAAGATACATGATTCCGTCAAACAGCCGGGTGGAACATTGGAACAGCCCCATATACCGGTAGCCGCGCTTCTTGATCTGGTACAGTTTTCTGTTGTCCTGCTCAAATTTCTCATTTTCGATGTCTTCATTTGCAAATGCCTTTACCACCTTCTGTCCCAGAAGGCTGTCCTCTATCCGGGCGTTCAGTTCGCCTATCTGAACACGCTGCTGCCTGAACAGCGCACGGAGCCTCAGATTCAGCTTCCCGCAGACTATGGTCATAACGGGGATGATACAGAAGATGATCACCGTCAGCGGAACGTTGATGGAACAAAGGATGGCGAAGGATGCAACTCCCTTGATACCGGCGATAAAAAATTCCTCGGGACAGTGATGGGCAAACTCCGTCACATCAAACAGGTCGTTAGTGATGCGCCCCATGATCTGTCCTACTTTTGTATTGTTATAATAAGTGTTGGAGAGCTGCTGCAGATGGGCATAGGCATCACGGCGCATATCCGTCTCCATGTCCACGCCCATTACATGTCCCGTGTAGGCCATGTAATAATAGGCCCCCGCATCTATGAGCCTCAGTACCAGATACAGGATGCCCAGCTTTGCAATTACTCCCACCGTCAGAAGCGCAATGTCCTGTGTAGCCTGATTGGTGATATACCGGATGATAAGGGGCAGCACGATCTCACAGATCGTAGTCAGCGCCGCACAGAACAGATCCATGCACAGAACCTTTGCATGTCTCTTGTAGTAGGGAAGAAATCTTTTGATCAACTGGCCGGATGTATATTTTCTTTCGCTCATTTTTCCTCTCATTCCGCCGCGCAAACGGCATTTCAATCAATCGGAACTACCCAAATATGTCTCCATCTCATACAATGCCATAGACCTGCCGTTTGAATAATCAATTATATCAACGATCTTAAAACCGGCATCCAGATAAATCTTCCTGACTTTCTTCTCATCCAACGCGGTATCCAGACGGATATAACGGATTCCGCGCCTGCGGCATTCTTCTTTGACTGCATCTGCTATGGCTTTTGTCATACCCAATCCCGCAAAACTGCGGCGGACACAAATTTTATGCAGATATGCCGCCTCATACTCCGGTGCATTGGGCCAGTACTCCAAATCCTTCCACTGCAGAATGAAGGCACAGGCTGTCTCACCGTCAACCGCCCCGATACAAAAGTTCTCCGGCCCGGCATCCCCGGTGATCAGCTCCTCCGGTGTCAGCCACTCTTCCGGCCACACACGATAGCCTTTACTTCTCCCCCAGGCCGCAACCTCCCGCATGACAGAGACAGCCTCTTCCATTCTGTCAAAATGAATTTCCAGGTTCATATCATTGCAGTTCCTTCCTGATACAACGTCCCCTTATTATATTGAAATTAATACGATTTATCAACCCACCCGGCCAAAATAGATTTTATTTCTGTTGTTAATAATCCAGCGCACCCATATAACGATATCTGTTGCGGATTTCCTCATAGTGTTCTATGGTCGTCCGCTCCCCGTCTACCTCATATTCCGTGACATACTCGGCCTCCGAAATGGTTTCTCCGGTATAGGCATTGCCATAATCATCATAAAACAATTCTGCGCTTTCCAGAAGCTCCTCCCGGTCATAATTTCCGCTGGTCTGGCTGACACATAGCCATGATGTGCTCACCTCTGCTCCCTCACCCTGCAGCTCATAAACAGTTCCGCCGTACGCAAACCCGCCGAAGCCTCCCGCGGCTTCGCTCATCCCAAGCCTGATCCCGGATTCCGCCTTATCATACCAGAAACAGATATAATCTCCCCTGGAAGAACCGCCACACTCATAGCCTGCTGCCAGTTGTTCCATTTTTCCGTCCCTGAACACGAAAAAGCCACTGCTTGACAGCGGAAACCCTGTCTTCTCATAGGGCTCCGCATAAAAATACAGCACCAGTTCTCCTTCTCCGCCCATTCGGTACAACTTACTGAGGTTCCGGGATGGCTCATCAAGTTCGCTCAGATTCAGGGTATAGTCCTGTCCTTCACCCCAAACGCCATTCTGCAGGAACTCCATATACTCCTTTGCCCTGGGCGTAATATGGTTCTGCAGAAATACCTCCGGCAGTCCGGTTTCCTCTCCTTCTTCTGTCTTAACCAAAAAATCACTTACGCCCTCGCTATAACTTTCCATGCTGAAAACATTACCTGCGCCGCAAATCCTATAGGAAGAAGAATAATCATAAACCGCAGGAACCAACTGCTCTCCCTGCTCATTCAGAAAGCCATATTTTCCGTCTTTATTCACCTCATAACAGCTTCCATATTGAGTAATATACCTATATTCTCCTGAATGGATCACGTTCCCGTCACTGTCGATAAGCTCCACTGTATCCCCCGTCCAGAGTGCCAAGGAACCATTTTCATACAGTCTTATCGAATCATACTCTATAGGATACTCCAGCGAGCCGTCCCTGCGGATTATCCCGTATTTTCCCTGAACCTCTACAACTGCCCTGTCCCCCTCAAAGAAAAACATAAAATCATAGACCGGAGATATCTCCTCAAAATAATCCTCCTCTGTAAAACCCAGAAACCCGTATTTTGTCTGATACCGGGTTCCCTGTTCGTCTTCATGCGTTTCTCCACATGTCACCTTCAGCCCACCCGCACCACTGTTATCATAGGAAATCCCGCTGTACACAAAGGGAACTATTTCTTTTCCCGCATAATCTGTCACGCCATATAATCCATCGTTTCTTACAATCACCAGTTCCTTCTCCGGTATCGGAACAAGGCTGTCATATTCCGGTTCCAAAAGCACTTTCCCGTCACTGTCGATCAGACCGATCCTGTCATTACGCCATACGCGAAATACTCCTTCACACACCCCTATTGAATCCCAGCCTTCTTTCAGACATTGCCTGCCCCCCCTGTCAAAACAGTATTTGAGGCCATCCTTCTCTGCTATGATAAAACCATCCTCTATATCAATATCGTCATATTCCGGAGGCAGTACCTCTTCACCTTCGATTCCCGTCACACCATAGCAGCCATTTCTCATTACCATCGCCAGTCCGTCCCAAAAATATCCCGCATCCTCGTAGACCGGCTCCACTACAATTCCTCCTGACTTATCCAGATAGCCGTACAGGCCGTCTATGCTGAAGTAAGCCCTGCCCTCATGAAAAGAACTGACACTGTCGCAGTCGGGCCGCAGAACCACATTTCCTTCATGATCTATGAAACCATAGTCCTCCCCCATACGAAAATAGGCCAGACCCTCCGTAAAGGATGACGCCTGGTCATAGATAAAAGGAAGCTCCGTCTCCCCATCTTTTCCGATAAATCCATACTTTCCGTCCAGAAATACACAGGCTAGCCCCTCTGAAAAGGGGGCTGCCTGCTCATAGATAAAAGGAGTGATCTCTTCCCCCTCTTCTGTCATAAACCCGTAATAAGAGCCGTCATAAATACAATAACAGCCCTCGGAATACATCACCAAGTCAATCCGTTTGTCCGCAGGAAGCTTTGCAATTTTGGGATAAGAGTCTTCTGTGATTCCTTCCTCCGGACTCTCCTTTGTCGAGTATCCTTCCTTCTGACTCTCTTCTGTCGGGTGTCCTTCCTTCTGACTCTCTTCTGTCAGATATCCTTCTCTATCTGCTGACTCCCCCAACAGCAGTTCTTTTCCGCCGCACCCTGCCAAAACCGCCGCGCTGATAAGCGCCATTGCACACAAACTGATATATTTTCCCTTTGACATAGATTTATTCACCATAAAGCCCGCCTTCATCCAGCAGCATCCCGGCATATATGCCGCCCAGCTCCCTTAAGCCTTCTGCGATCAAACCGGCAAAATGCACTGCTCCGTCATAGCGCAAATGAGTGTTATCCCTGCTTTCCGCCGGATGCTCCGGATAATTACCCTCCGGGAAAAACATATACCAGCCCCGGCTTCTCTCCTCACCCACCTTTTCCAGCTCCCGGCGGCTCATGGTATAGAGATCCACCATCGGCACCTGAAATTTCACCGACGCCTCCTTCATTCCCTCCACATACTCCAGATGCTCTCCGGGACCGAGATGCTTTTCATCCACAAAGCATCTGCGCTCCAGCGGCGTGATCAGTACGGGGTACGCCCCCTTATCTCTGGCCGTCTGAATAAAAATCCCCAGATTATCAATAAATGAGGAATGGGGCTCCGTGTAGCGTGTCGGATCCTGTATCTTTTCATCATTGTGTCCAAACTGGATAAACAGGAAGTCGCCTTCTCCGATCTGTTCCTTTATGGCTTCCAGTCTTCCCTCGTCCAGAAAGCTCTTTGTGCTGCGCCCGTTCCTCGCGTAATTGCATACACTATATTCCTTCCGGATGTAGATAGTAAATGCCTGCCCGATCCCGTTCTGGGGATAGGTCGTGTAATCATTTGTCTGTACCGTGGAATCTCCCGCCCAAAAAATCCTGTTCATTGTTCTGCACTCCTTTACGAAAATTTGTTTCAGCATCAGCAAAACCATTATACCATGATTGCTCCCTGTTTTCTACTGCTCTGCAATCCTTCAAACACAAAATGATCCACGCTGACCCTGCCCTCTTTCCTGTCCTGCTCGTTCAGTGCAAACAGTCCCGCCTTCACACCCACCCAGCGCCCGGGTGTCGCCTGCACGGTCTTCCCTGCCGGTCGGAAATGCTCTCCGTCAGTGCTGACCTCAAAGGAGATATCCTCCGCCTTTTCTACCTTCATGCGGAAATACAAAGGCTCTGCCGACAAAATCTCCAGCGTCTCCCTGACTTCATCCTCCTTAGTCCAGTTGCCTGTCCTCTGCTGCAGAGTGAGTTTTCCCTCCTTTTTCTGTACCGCAAGAGCGGTATAACAGCCTCCCAGGGACACCATCCCGGCCACGTCACCCTCCGCCATCTGCTTAAAATGCAGACAGGCCGTAATCTGAAATTCCGGTGCAGGCCACTTCTGAAGCAGCAGATTGCTCACATCACAGAGCTGTGCCGTCTCCTCCACAGGCTGGGCATACAGTGTCAGAGAACCTTCCCCCAGACTGTACCAGTCCTTCCTGTGATTCCCGTTCCACTGCCACTGCAGTCCCAGCTCCGTCCCCTCAAAAAAGTCGCTGTCCTCAGGTGCATCGGGTGAACAAACGCAGCCTGTCTCCGGCTTTTTATAGTGCAGAACCGGTTCCCCGCAGCCCTCCACGTCATTCACACCGATAACCGGCCAGTCATCCTCCCAGCGCATGGGCTGCAGGTGAATGATCCTCCCTGCATTTCCCACATCCTGAAAGTGCAGGAACCAGTCCTCGCCGGAGGGAGTATCCACCCACGCGCCCTGGTGCGGTCCGTTCACGGGAGTATTCCCCTGGCGCAGCACAATCTTTTCCTCATAGGGACCGTAAATATTTTTAGAGCGCAGTACGGTCTGCCAGCCCGGCTTCACGCCTCCGGCCGGTGCAAATATGTAATAATACCCATTTCGCTTGTACAGCTTAGGTCCCTCAATAGTGGGCTGTGTGGCATGGCCGTCGTAAACAAACTGCCCATCGTCCAACACATCGGAACAGTCAGGTTCTATGGGAGAAATGTAAAGATAGCTTTTGAATCCGATCCGGCTTCTGGCAAAGGCGTTGACCATATATGCTTTTCCGTCCTCGTCCCAGAAGGGGCAGGGATCGATCCAGCCCACTACCTTCTTTATAAATTTCGGCTCACTCCACTTTCCCCAGGGATCTTCCGTCCGGCACACCACAATGCCTTCGTCCGGCAGGGGAATGAACACATAATAAACGCCTTCATGGAAACGAATGGCGGGCGCCCAGGCCCCGCAGCCGTGCCTCACTTCTTCATACCCCGGATAGGGAAAATTCTCCATCACATAATTGATAACCTTCCAGTTTACCAGATCCTTAGAATGCAGCAGCGGCACTGCCGGTGTATTACAGAAGCTGGAGGCTATCATAAAATAATCCTCTCCCACCCTGATCGCATCGGGGTCCGAATAATCTGTGTACAAAATCGGGTTGCTGTAGGTACCGTCTCCTTTGTCCGCAATCCACATTTTTTTAATCTGTGCTCTGTCCATATTAATAGCCCTCCCCTGTTACTGTTCCGTATACTCCACCGATTCATCTACATTCCAGGGCCCTTCCAATCCCATGGAATTTTCATAATTCTGCACTCTGATGTTACGGAACACTACATTCACGGCATTTCGCATAAAGATTCCCTCCCGGGACATTCGGGAAATATCCTCCATCATACCCGGATACCCGCTCTCCGCTCCTTCCTTCATGCGTATGCTGCAATCGGAGATTGTCACGTTTTCTATCGGCATCTCCGGAAGCCCATAGAAAAATGCTGCGGCTGCGGAGGCGTCGGTCACCATGCAGCCCCGAATCTGAATGTTGCGGATTGATGGGGTGGAACAGTCCACCTCATGGGCAAATTTGTCCTTATAGCTGCCGCCGTTCATGCCGCATCTGTAATACATGTTAAACACAAAGGGGCACAGCACCCGGTCCATAATGACATTTGAGACCAGAATACTCTCCATGGCACCGCCCCTGCCTCTCCTGGTCTTTACCCGGATCCCCCGGTCCGTGTCCTGGAAGACGCAGTTGGAAATTACCACGTTGCGCACCCCTCCGCTCATCTCACTTCCGATCACCACACCGCCATGCCCGTGCACCATGTTGCAGTTAGTTATGGTAATATTTTCACAGGGCATTTTTACGGGCGTATCCTCTGTACCGGATTTCAAAGTGATACAGTCATCCCCCACATCATCAACACAGTCTGCTATCCTTACATTACAGCAGCCGTCCGGGTTGATTCCATCCGTGTTTGGCGAATCCTTCGGATTGCGTATGGTAATGCCTCTTATCTCAACGTCATTGCAGTACAGCGGATGAACCGTCCACACCGGGGAATTCACCAGCTTAATATCCAGCACCTTCACATGGCTGCATCGCTCAAAGCAGACGAGATAGGGACGGCCCTGAGAGATATCCCCTTTGTTTTTCCACCAGTAATCTCCCTGACCGTTCAGCGTTCCATGACCGCAGAGAGCCACATTCTCCGCATCATGGGCATATATGCAGGGCATGGTCAGACTTTTCCTCTTCCCTTCAAACTCCGATTGGACAACCTTATAGCCTTGCCAGTTCTGTATAAAGCGGATTTCCGCTCCCGCCTCCAGGTATAATGTAATATTGCTTTTCAATTCAATGGAAAAAGTCTCATATATGCCGGCGGTCACCATGAGTATCCCGCCCTCCTCACGCTCCAGTGCGGCAACTGCCTCCTCAAAGGCGCCGGTCCATCCTCTCTCTATGGTACAGAATGCTTCAAACTCTCTGATGCTTTTCATACTATATAAGCCCTTTCCTTTATAAATTTATTTTGTCTGTTATCGTTCTGTACTCAAAATACCGGTATACACCACGGCAAGCCTTATCTCCTGCATACACATACAGCCCAACCATGGCTCCGGTAAACCGCTTCCCCTTTTTGATCCCTTCGTCACAAATATAATATACGTTTTCAAGCACCTGTGCCAGCCGGATTTCCCCACCGTCTGTCCGGTACAGAAAACGCCTCTCAAGTCCCCTTGTCTCCACGCCCAGCTGAAGCGGCAGTTTCGTATTTACCCCACATATCCGGGACATCCTGTCCTCATCCCCGATATGCTCCTTTATGATCAGTTCCGCTCCCCCGGACGTACCTGCAGCCCCAAAGCATACCCAGGTGTTCTCGTCATAGTAGCAGGTCAGGCCTATTTCCTGCCCCTGTTCCAGCTTGGGTATCTCAAATTCCGTCCAGGCGTCAAAGTAAAAGTCCGTCTGTCTGCGCAGCAGAACATTGCGGGCCTCGATTCGGTCAAGAGGAAAACGGCTCCCTTTCAGGACAAGGCCTCCCTGCCCCAGGCAGATGCCATCCTTCTCCGGCTCTCGGGGCGTCATCCATTCTCCGGAAAGCTTCGTTCCGCTGAAATCATCTCTCCATGTGCCATCGTCTGGCTTCTTTCCCTCTTCGCCGATAAAATTCCCCAAATCCGGCTTCTTCTGCAGAACGCTGGGTCCCTGAAGCCCATTCACAATGGGCCAGCCGTCTGCCGTCCATGTTATGGGGTCCAGGGCAGTCTCCCTGCCCAGCATACTCCATTTGCCATCCAGTCTTCTCCCACACAGGTATACCATATACCACTGTCCGTCGGCGGCGAGAACCGGCTTGCCATGACCTGCTCGCTGAATCCCGGCCTGGGGGTCTTCCTGACGCATGATCGGATTATAGGGGCAGGGCTCATACAGCCCCATCAACTCCCGGGAACGCATCACAGTAATACGATGCCCCATTCCGGTGCCGCCCTCCGCCATAAACAAATAGTAAAAACCATCTTTTTTTAACAGATGCGGACCTTCCGGCGCCCGCTTCTGATCCCCATAGTATAATAATTTTGCTTCGGATAACTGTTGAGAGCCATCAGTACTGATCTCAAAGATTCTCGCTCCCCGGTTCAGCAGCATATAATGTCTGCCTTCCTCATGGAAAATAGATGGATCAATGCCATCCTCCTCAAGAAAGGCAGGCTTGCTGTAGGGCCCCTCCGGCCTGTCTGCAGTCACCACCATCTGTCTGCGATACACCGGTCCCCCATCGTTCAGACGCAGGGTTGCCGTAATATAAAAGGTTCCGTTGTCATAGGAAATATCCGGCGCCCAATATCCTCTTCCGCCTTCCAGCCCGCTTAATTCAGCCCAATCCGGATTTGTAATGGCATGTCCTATGATCTTCCAGTGAATCAGGTCCCTGGAATGAGATACGGGAATGCAGGGGAAAAAAATAAAGGTGGAATTGACCATGTAATAGTCTTCCCCGACTCTGACAATCGAGGGGTCAGGAAACATGCCCGTCCGGATGGGATTATGGTACATATCTTCATATGCAGCCCCCACCTTCTCCGCGAAAAACGACTCCAAT
>JAIDME010000071.1 GCA_029050705.1 Acetatifactor sp. | reverse complement strand
GTATTTTCATCAGGGTTGTCTTTCCGGCCCCGTTTCGGCCGATCAGTCCGTAAATATCTCCCTGTTTGACATGGATACTTACGTTGTCCACGGCTTTTTTCTGCCTGTACTGCTTTGTGAGATTTTCTGTTGAAAGCAGATAATCCATATAGTTCACACCCTTTCCTGTCTCTGCCGCGGCCGCCTGAAGCTCTGCTTCTCACAACCGCTTCTATGTCTTTCAATATACCGGCAGATGTTCAAGATAGCGCAAAGAAAGATTAAAGAAAGTTTCAAGATTTCAACATTTGGCCTTAAAACCGATTCCCCACACCGTCTCAATATATTCCTCCTCGGAGACGGCTTTCAGCTTCTTGCGGATATTGCTGATGTGCATGTTTATGGTTTTGTCCTCGCCCATGTAATAATCCTCCCAGGCGTAAGTATATATATCCTGCTTGGAAAAAACTCTCCGGGGGTTCGACAGCAAAAGCTCCAGAATCTTAAATTCCTGCTTTGTCAGGGAAATCTTTGTTCCGTCAATCTCCCCGCAAAAGCCCTCCGGATTCAGAGTCAGATTTTTCAGTACAAGCTTTTTCCCGCCTTGGCGGTGTCCGCTTTGACCGCGTCCACCTTCCCATTCGGAGGATACCTTTTTAAGCCGCACTCCGATCCTGGCAATCAGTTCCGCAATCTCAAAGGGTTTTGTCATGTAGTCCTCCGCCCCGGCGTCAAAGAGGGAAAGCTTACTGTCCAGGCCGTCCTTTGCCGAAAGAATAATAACGGGGATATTCTGCTTTTCCCGAAGCTTCGGCAGGAGCTCCTCCCCGCTCATACCCGGCATCATCAGATCCATGACCGCCAGGTCAAACTGTTCGGCGGAGGCGCACAAAAGTCCCTCCGTCCCTGAGAATGCCTGTCTGTACTCATATCCTGCTTTTTCCAGCGCCTCACCGATCAGATTGTTAATATCAGCACTGTCCTCTATGATCAGTATTTTACTCATGTTTCCCCTCATTCCACTTATTCGGTCTGTCCGGCAAAAAAACTGTCCAGGCCGTTTGCAATGCCCTCCGCCAGCAGATCCTGATACTCCTCCGTCGCCATCAGGGCATCCTCCTCCGGATTTGTCATATAACCCATCTCTACGATAGTCACCGGCACCTGACACCAGTTGATGCCGCTCATTGTATCCGTCTCCCACACCTTTCTCTTCTTGCAGCCTGTATTTTCCGTCAGAGCATCCAGAACACAGTCCGACAGTTCTCTGCTGGCCGAATAAAGCTCCCCGTTGTATGGATTATTTGAAGTCTGGCAGATTGTCATAGCTCCATGCACAGACGAATCCTCCGAACCGTTGGCATGAATGCGGACAAAGGCATCCGCTCCGGCATCATTGGCAACTGCAGCTCTCTCGCTGTTGCTGATATCCACATCATGAGTTTCCCGAACCATGATGACCTCATATCCTCTGTTTACCAGAATATCCCGCAGTTTCAGCGCCACAGCCAGATTCAGCTCATATTCCGCCCAGCCGCTGACACATCCGGCGGTGCCGCTGGAAACCTTTGCCTTCATCTCACTGCTTCCTGGTCCTACCGGTTCCTTGTCCTTATTCCCCTTTTTCTGGTGCCCCGCGTCAATCACCACTAAAAACTGCTGATTTCCCTCGGAAAGGACAGCGTTCATGGATTTTTCGGAAGCTTCCGGCTCTGCAACTCCTTCACTGCCGCTCTCCGGGGAAGCTTCCGGCTCTGCAGTTTCTTCATTGCCTTTTTTCACGGAGATTTCCGATTTTTTGACCCCCAATGTACGCCATTCAATTTCATTTTCATCGCTGATAGTCTCTTCTGTAATTTTTATCCGTTTTCTGTTTTTCTTCACCAGCTCCCATGCCTCGTCATCAGTGAGGAAGCTTACCCCCATAAGTTCTTCGTTATCCCTGATATAGTTAAGAATAACTTCCCTTTCCTCATCCGTGGCCTCATCCGCAATATAATAAGCATAAAACATTTCATCATTTATGGTATACTCACAAAAATCTACAGCATAAGACCAGTCAGCCTCCGAATTCCAAATATCCCCGTAATAACTCATTCCATCTAATCCCTGTCCGGTTTCTATATGACATTCATAGCTCTTACGGTAAATGCCGTCCGCCCCTATGATACCCTCCCAGCCATAATGGCAGAGGGCCCCGCCGCTGCCAAAGCCGAATGCAAGACCGTTTTTATAGACCTCATTATAGCTTCTTGCCCAGGTATCAGCCGCATATACCAGAACAACGTTTCCGGCTTTATAATCAAAGACCATCGTAAGGCTGCTGTCATCATCCCGTGAGTATATCCCCAAGCCGTACGCACACAGCGCAAGCTGCTTTTTGCCGTCATTTCCGCAGTCAATCAGCGCATACTGCATCTCCCCGATTTTATTTCGCACATAGTCTTCCAGCATTTCATGCTGGATCCCGTCAACCAGATCACGGAAGAAAAACCTGCCTTCCTGCCTGTTAAGAAACTCTTCATCTGTCAAAAAAGTTCCCCTGTAAGAAGTGTCGGTATATACATAGTCCGCAATGACTGCCTCACGTTTTCCCGTAAGGAATTCTTCATAGGCCGTTACTTCCCTGCCCATTTCACTGAACAGCCCTCCAGCATAATACTCTGCATCCCAAATCCAATCAGAGGCTGCATACATCTTCCCATCCGGGTCTTCAACATACCAGTCGGTTACAAAGACTTTCCCGTTTTCATCCCAGTCAAATATAAACGCCACTTCTCCCAATCCGTTTGCGATGCCGCCCGAATAGATATATTCATATCCTGTCAGAAGCTTTCTGCCTTTATAGTTTGTTGTTGTAAGCCCATAGTAGCCTCTGCTGTTGGCACCGCTGCCCCAAATGTCCTCTTCGCTCTCCTCTGTTTCCAAAACAATCCTGTCATCAAGATAAGGACAATATACATTGTAGCTGCCGCTTTCAGCATCTTTTTCTATCTCCACATTCAAACCGCAGTCATATCCTTCAGAAAAATCATTGGGAAGTTCCATTCGCTCTGCTTTGTTGTCACTGTATTTTATCACAAATTTCTGGCAGTCGCCCATGCCCCCAACGCCTGTTCCCTGTACACAGAAAACGATCTCCGTGCTGCCGTCATGGTCGACATCCGCGCCAAAATCCCCGAAAATCCACCCATTATAATAACAGCAGAAATCGTCATATATATAACATGGCTCATCATTATTCATGAAAAGATACAGGCAGCCATCCGTATAACCATCGCTGTCCTCTTTCCCCTCATACAGGCAGAGGATCATATCCTTCTCGCCGTTTCTGTCATAATCATTGAACACAGCTCCCGTAAGACACATATCCGTCTCATCAGAAATTTTGCTGCCCTCTATCTTCCGATACATTGCATCTGCGTCTTCCTCTGACATATCTGAATAAGCAGATACCAGTTCATAAAATTTCCTCTGGAATGCCTCTGTGCGCTCCGCTTTTTCATTTTCCGCTTCATTATTTTCTGCATTTTTATCTTCTTCGTCTGTATTACCGAAGCCGGATATGTCTGTTTCCTCCGGTTCCTCTGTTTCCGCACTGGTTTCTATTCTATTTGTATTATCCCCATCTGCATTCTTCCCGCAGCCTGCGAATAATACTGCTAAAACTCCTATACAGAATATAAATTTGGCTCTGAATTTCATAAACTCCTCGTTTCTTCACATAAGTGATATCTGACGTATTATCGGGTCAGTGCTTATAATAAGTCAGGGAAGCATATTTTTTGCATATTTGGTATAAATTACTCCGTTTATTATCTGCGCATCTTTTCAACCGCTTCATCAATACTCTTCTTATCGCTAATGACAAACACTCCTGCCTATCATCATATCATCCTCCTTTTCTGTCTACAAGCGGATATTTGTTTTAATTTTCTCCTGCATTTTCTTACTAAATCTGTCAGTAACAGTTCAGTGTTACAGCAAGGCACAGGCTGACAGCCCTTGTTCACATTTACCGAAGTTTATGCTACAATAACAGATGTCCAAAAGAAATATTATATGAAAGAGAAAAGGTCGCATTATGGCAATATATAATATTAAAGATTTTGGCGCTGTTGCAGACAAAAAGACAGTCTGCACGACAGCAATCCAAAGAGCGATCGATCTATGCGATAAAAACGGAACGGTATATATTCCGGAAGGGGAATATATTTCGGGTGCGGTATTCTTAAAAAGCAATATGACGCTTTTTCTTGAAAAAGGCGCAAAACTTATGGGCAGCGGTGATATAAAAGATTATCCTGTCATCGGATGTCCCTACGAGGGCCTCGACCAGTTATGCTACGCAAGCCTGATATGTACAGACGGCGCGCCGCATAAAAATATCACGATTGACGGACAGGGCGTGATAGACGCCAACGGCGTTGCCTTATTTCATGCGGAAATGAGCGAAAACAAGGGCAAAAGAGGACGTGCCGTCTGCATACGCAATACGGAAAATGTTATCATTAAAAATATTACCATCCGCCAGTCTCCAGCGTGGTGTCTGCATTTAATCTATTGTCGGAATGTCCTGATCCACAATATCGAAGTACATACAAAGTATGACGAGAACGGAAACAAATATCAAATTTTTAATTGCGACGGCATTGATATAGATGCCTGTCAAAATGTCAGCATAACAAATTCGCTGATAGCAAGCCAGGATGACTGTATTGCAGTGAAATCAGGCAGAAATGAGGAAGGACGCCGGGTTGGCATCCCTTCCGAACAGGTTACAATAGAAAACTGCACCTTTTTAAGCGGTTTCGGCGTTGCTATGGGAAGTGAGATGTCAGGCGGCGTAAAAGATGTATTTGTGCGTAACTGTACATTCAAAAATACGCACAGCATCGCCAGCATTAAAGCTATCCGGGGACGCGGTGCGTATATCAAAAATATTCATTATGAAAACTGCTCCCTTGTAAACCACAGCGCGGAATACGGTGACACAAAATGGTTCCGGGGTGCGATTTATGCAGACGCATTTTATGGTGATGAGGAATTTGACGCGGACACGCCTGTCCGGGTAAACGAAACAACACCCATTGTTGACGGTATATATTTTAAAGACATTACGGTTGACACCATAGCCGGAAACCCGGTTTATTTATGCGGTCTGCCTGAAATGCCGTTCAAAAATATATATATGGAAAATGTATCGGCAAACGGCAAGTACGGAATGAAAACCAAAAATATTGACAATCTGCAGCTTGTCAATGTAACCATCAACGGGAAACAATTATGATATCTTCAGATTTCCACCCGTTTCGTGAGCCCTGCCCGCCGGAGCACCAGCAGCAAAACGGTAACCAACGCGAACTCAGATATCAGTATGATACTGTCATTAGCCATATAAGACCGCAGCGCTTCCACAGTACTCAAATTGTATAATGATTCGTCCAATGACAAAATCAGATTTATGGCCAGCCATGCAAGATTCTGGCTTACAGGGAAAACACGATCCTTCTTTTTTGCCAGAACCACCAGCACTGCCAGCAGTACGGCCATAGCCAGGGCAATCAGCAGACACACATTATGAAGGAACGGGCCTGCTTTATCCAGAGGTATCGGCGATTCAACCTCATCTATGACCCATACGCTGATTACATAGACCAGATAATACCGCATTATCGCGGCTACGCATACAGCAGCCAGCCCGAAGACAGGAGCAAGCCACTCCTTTCCCGACGGCATCCCCGTCTCCCTGCCACCCCAAAGTGTGTAAGCACACAGCAGCATCATGACCGGCATTTCGATATAGTAAAATATTCCCGATCCGCCGCTGCGGTTCACACCGTAAAATCCTCCTAAAAGCATTAACAGCGGAAGAAAAACCACCACCAGCGACTGAATATCTAAGACGCGGCGCACCTTTTTTAAACAGGCAACTCTGGGAGCATCCTTTCCCACATCCTGCTCCTGCAGCTTTGCTAAGAACTCCCGGCAGGAAGGACATTCCTTCAAATGCTCCTCCACCAGTTCCCTGGATTCTCCGGAGCATACTTCATCCAGATAAGATGACAACAAATCCTTTGTCACATTACAGCTGATCCTGCTCATATATACAACCTTCCTTTCCCAAATCCGACGATTTCAATCTCGGCCGCCCTTTAACAGTTCCTTTGCGCGAAAGAAATTGACCCTGGCCCAGTTTTCGGATTTCCCCATGATTCTCCCGATTTCCCGGAAGGAAAGATTCCCTGAGACGCGGAGGTACACCACCTCCCTCATGTTTACCGGCAGCTGATGCAGCCTGCCCAGTACATCCAGAAGCTCTTCCCTGGCCAGAATCTGCCGCTCAACTCCCGGCTCCTCCGAGATCATCCAGTCATCCTCCAGAGGAACGTTTTCCTTTCGCTTTTCCCAGTACTGGTATAACAGGTGTTTTGCAATCTGGCAGAGCCAGACGGATATTTTACAGTTCCCGTTAAAGCGGTCAATAGACTTGAGCGCCCGGAAAAAAGTCTCCTGAGTCAAATCCTCCGCCACATCCGGGTTTCTGCACTTTGAGAGCAGGAAATGATATACAAGAGCCGCATTTTCCTTATACAATTCTTCATACGAATCTTTCATAACTGCCCTCCTTCCTCTCTAAGTGTGGCACCGTGCACTTTGTACCTGCTTTGTACCTGTTACCTGTATATCCGGTTCGGAAGGTTTTCGTTACACAAATAATTTAATTTTTTTTTACTGTTCATTATACTTTAATATTGCCATGTACATTCTGAAGGCAGATGCCGCCTCTCTCCGCGCCAGAGCCTCTTTCCGGTGTTTCTCTTCCAGTCTCTCCTGCTCTGTCTCTTTCTTCACAAGCAGCTTTTTGTAGGCCGCCTTTTCCAGACGCCGCTTCTCAAGATACATCTTTTCCAGACGCTGTTTCTCCAGCAGCTTCTGCTCATGTCTCTTTTTGAGCAGGGCCTGCAGCTGCTTTTTTCTTCTCCGTTTCAGCTCCTGCCGCCTTTCCTGATCGCACTTGCTGCAGCCGAAGGACCAGCTTTGCCCCCTGTACTCCTCCTTCGTGGCCCCGAAGAAATGAGCGCTGTGGTATCCGTCATGGCCGCCCCTGTGCCCGGCATAGTAATATGCATCCCTGATATTTTGCATGACCCATGCCTCATATTCCGGGTCATTCTGCATCGCTCGAAATCCCTCCTCGGAAATATAGATAAAAACGGAATTTCCTCTGCTGTAATTTCTCCGTTCCAGCTCCGATATGATTCCGTAAATATAGTGCGCATATTCTTCCAGGCTCATATCCCGGGGGGATTTTGCGCCTGCTGCCGCAGCTGTGCCTGCTCCTGCCGCTGTGCCTGTTGCCCCAGCTGTGCCTGCTCCTGCTGCTGCGCCTGTTGCCCCAGCTGTGCCTGCTCCTGCCGCTGTGCCTGTTCCCTCATCAACCGAAGGCTCTGTAATCGTCCTGCCTGCGTTTGACTCGCCAGCGACACCTTCCACGGCGTTTTTTGCAACACATGTTATTTTATCAGCAAAGGTACTTTCTTCAGATGCACCGGAGCCACACTTACAACCCCTGCCCTCCGCACGCTGATCCCGGGGATATCCGTAATTCCCCAATCTGCAGTTTATATCAACTGTGCTCATTCCCCGCTCTCCTTATCATATCTGTTATGTCTGTTACAAGAATATCGGCAAAAAACAGGAATATCTTTTGATTTTGATGTAAATGGGGATTTATTTGTCTTGAAATTTATGAATATGCTAAACTGTAACATTTTACCAGTCAGCGCCCTGATTTTTTGTTGCATTTTTTTTAATCAAATTTCACAATTTACTATCCTTTTTTTGAATAAAATTGTATAATTTATAATATGGTATTAAAACAGGAGGTAAAACTATGGCAAAAGAAATGATTGCAATGCTTCTCGCCGGGGGACAAGGCTCCCGCCTGTACGCATTGACCGAAAAGCTGGCTAAGCCGGCAGTCCCGTTTGGTGGGAAATATCGGATTATTGATTTCCCGCTGTCCAACTGTGTCAACTCCGGAATCGATACGGTTGGTATCCTGACCCAGTATCAGCCGCTGGTGTTGAACGAATATATCGGGAACGGACAACCCTGGGATCTGGACCGTCTCTACGGCGGAGTCCATGTCCTGCCGCCTTACCAAAAGGCAAGCGGTTCTGACTGGTATAAGGGAACCGCCAACGCAATTTATCAAAATATTTCCTTTATCGAGCGCTATGACCCTCAGTATGTCATCATCCTGTCCGGCGACCAGATCTGCAAGCAGGATTACAGTGACTTCCTGCAGTTCCACAAGGAAAAGGGTGCGGAGTTCAGTGTGGCCGTCATGGAGGTTCCCTGGGAGGAAGCTTCCCGCTTTGGACTGATGGTGGCGGATGACAATGACAGGATTACAGAATTCCAGGAAAAGCCCAAGGAGCCGAAGTCCAATCTGGCTTCCATGGGAATCTATATCTTTAACTGGGATATTCTGAAGAAATACCTGGAAGAAGACGAGGCGGACACCAATTCCGAAAACGACTTCGGCAAGAACATCATCCCGAATCTCCTTCAGGATGGCCGGAAAATGTATGCTTACCATTTCAACGGCTACTGGAAGGATGTGGGAACCATCTCCTCCCTGTGGGAAGCAAACATGGAGGTGCTGGATCCGGAGCACAGCGGAATCGACCTGTTTGACGAAGGCTGGAAAATATACAGCCGTAACAGCGGTATGACCGGCCATAAGATAAATGCCGGTGCCGTTGTGGAAAACTCCATGATCACCGACGGCTGCCGCATCAAAGGCACCGTGAAGCATTCTGTGCTGTTTGCCGGTGTAAAGGTGGAGAAAGGCGCTATTGTCGAGGATGCAGTAGTGATGGGCGGCACAGTTATTAAGGCAGGCGCTGTGGTGAAACACTGTATTGTGGCAGAGAATGTGACCATCGGTGAGAACGCCGTAGTGGGCGCAATGCCTACCGAAACGGAAAACGGCGTGGCCACAATCGGCACAGGCATTACCATCGGCGACAATGCAACGGTGGGGCCTAAGGCCATGGTAAGAGACAATGTGGAAGGCGGTGAAGTACAATGTTAAATTCAAATATGAACGCACTCGGCATTATTTTCCCCAACAGCTACGACGCGCTGGTTCCCGAGCTGGTCAACGTGCGCATGATGGCGTCTATTCCCTTTGCCAGCCGTTATCGTCTGATTGATTTCATTTTATCCAGCATGTCACATTGTGATATAGATAATGTTTGCGTTATGGCAAACAATAACTATCACTCTCTGATGGATCACCTGGGCTCCGGCCGTGAGTGGGATCTGGTTCGCAAAAACGGCGGTTTAAACATTTTCCCGCCCTTTGCTGAAAAGGGAAACAAGCCATACAGCGGACGTGTAGATGCTCTGGCAAGTCTTCTGGGCTTCTTACGGAATCAGAAGGAGAAGTATGTGGTCATCACGGACACGAACATTGTGATGAACTTTGACTTTAATGCAATGATCCGGGCGCATATTGAGAGCGGCGCGGATGTCACTGTAGCCTACAATGAGCAGGAGCTTCCGGAAAGCCTTATTCAGTCAAAATCCAATGACAAGGGCTTTTATTACACCTTTGGCATTGATAACGGACGGATCACCAAAATATATGTGAATCCTACAGAGTCCGGCATTCAGAATTTCAGTATGAACATATATCTGATTGACCGCGAGCTCTTAATCGACCTCATCAATACGGCTTTCGTCCGTGGACAGGCATATTTTGAGCGCGATGTGCTGCTGCCAAATCTCAACAAGCTGAATGTACAGGCTTATAAATATGATGGCTATGTGGCCCGCATCAGCGGTCTCAAGAGTTATTTTGACGAGAACATGAAACTGCTGGATGATTACAATCTGGATGCACTTTTCTCAGGCTTCCCGATTTATACAAAGATCAGGGATGACAATCCCACCAGATATATCGAGGGCGCGAAGGTTCAGAATGTCATGGCCGCCGACGGCTGCCTGATCGAGGGCGAGGTAGAGAACAGCATCCTGTTCCGTGGGGTGAAAATCGCAAAAGGCGCAAAGGTAAAGAACTGTATCCTGATGCAGGGAACCGTGATTGAATCCGGTGCAGATGTGGAATACCTGATCGCGGACAAGAACGTGCTGGTTACCGCCGGAAAAGAGATGAAGGGCACAGACACCTTCCCCATTTATATCGGAAAGTCCAAGAAAATCTAAACGCGGAGTTTCCTGTTTTCTATAAAGATACATCCGTCTGGCATATTTACCCGATGGAACGCGCTCCAGCGGGTGCACAAAAAATGAGACCGGCGTACATACCGGTCTCATTTTTATGCACAGAGCCGCATGTGGAATCCAGCTGCTTTGCGGCATGCATCAGGATACCTGCTTGTTTTTCAGGCGTATGCGTACCACAACATCCGTTACTACCGCAAAGACCACCAGCACCAGCGCCAGCACCTGAGACACAGGAACGGTAGTCTTAGGGATGAACAGAGTGTCCGTTCTGATCCCTTCTATCAGGAAACGTCCCACGCCGTATCCTCCCAGGTAAAGCAGACAAAGCTCCCCGTCAAACTTTTTATGCTTTCTGTATACGAGGAGAAGCGTGAAGATCAATAGATTCCAGACACTCTCATACAGAAAGGTGGGATGCACGTTAATGTAGTTTGCTCCCTCCGGTATATTCGCGGCAATCTTCTCGGTAATATCGCTATGATCCCGCACATCGGCAATGGGAAGCTGCATGGAAAACAGACCGTTGTAGTAATCACCGAACACTTCCCTGTTCATAAAATTTCCCCAGCGCCCGATTGCCTGTCCCAGGATCAGCCCCGGCATGGCAGTGTCGCCAATGAGAAGGGGATTCTTTTTCTTAATCCTGCACCAGACAAAAAGCGTGATGAAAGCCGCTATGACTCCGCCATAGATAGCCAGGCCGCCGCTGCGGAGTTTAAATATGCTGAGCAGATCATTCTTGTAATCATCCCAGGAAAATATCACATAATAAACCCTTGCGCCGATAACCGAGAAAATCACCGCCCAGATAGCAAAATCCCAATAATCATCCGGGTTTTGGTTTGTCTTCTTAGCCACCTGCACCGCCGTCAGCAGACCGGCCATGACACCGATGCCGATAAGCAGTCCGTAAAATGCGATCTTAAAACCAAATACACTGAAAGATGTAGGCACATCGTGAAAATATATCCCCAGATTCGGGAATGCTATATCGCCTGCGTTCATATATACTCCTTTCCTCGCTAGACGTTAAACCGGAACAAGATCACATCGCCGTCTTTCACAACATAGTCCTTGCCCTCCATGCCCACCAGGCCTTTTTCGCGGGCCGCCGCCAAAGATCCCTGCTCCAGAAGGTCCTTGTAGTTTACCACCTCGGCTTTTATAAAACCGCGCTCAAAATCAGAATGTATCTTACCTGCCGCCTGGGGCGCCTTTGTGCCAATCTTGATCGTCCAGGCTCTGGTTTCATCTTCACCGGCAGTCAGGAAACTCATAAGCCCCAGCAGTGAATAGCTTGCCCTTACCAGCTTCTCCAGTCCGGATTCCTTCAGTCCAAGATCCTCCAGGAACATTGCCTTCTCGTCTTCATCCAGCTCCGAAATTTCCTGCTCTATCTGAGCACAGATGACAAACACTTCACTTTTCTCTTCCCCGGCAAAATTTCTCACCTCAGCCACCATGGCGTTGGACGCGCCGTCATCTCCCAGATCGTCCTCAGATACATTAGCCGCATATATGACGGGCTTCCAGGTCAGGAAATTGTACTCCTTCATGAAGGCCAGCTCATCCTCATCCGTAATCTCCATGGACTTTGCCTGTTTCCCGCTCTCCAGATGAGCTTTTATCCTCTCCAGAAACGCCTGCTCCTTTGCCGCAGTCTTGTCCATTCTCGCTGCCTTGATGACCTTTGCCAGTCTCCTCTCCAGCACTTCCAGATCGGAGAAGATCAATTCAAAATTTATAGTCTCGATGTCCCGCAGGGGATTCACGCTGCCGTCCACATGAACCACATTGTCATCCTCAAAGCATCTCACCACATGCACGATGGCATCCACCTCGCGGATATTGCTCAAAAACTGATTGCCAAGGCCCTCGCCCTTGGAGGCGCCCTTCACCAGCCCCGCAATATCCACAAACTCAATCACCGCCGGAGTTACTTTTTTCGAATGATACATATTTCCCAGCGCCTTAAGCCTCTCATCAGGCACTGTGACAACCCCCACATTAGGGTCAATGGTGCAGAAAGGATAGTTTGCCGATTCCGCCCCTGCCTTGGTCAGCGAATTAAAAAGGGTGCTTTTTCCCACATTCGGGAGTCCCACGATTCCTAATTTCATTTTATCTTAATCTCCTTTGGTTTATGTCTTTTCCTAAGTAATAGCTCCTTTCAAAAATAGAAGCCTGATACCAAATGCTCAGCAAGCTGAGCATTGACAGTATAGCATATCAAGGTTCAAAAGTAAATTGTGGA
>JAIDME010000070.1 GCA_029050705.1 Acetatifactor sp. | reverse complement strand
TTTCAGTACTTTCGTTAAAAAACTTCTTTACCTTGGCGCTGGAGCCGCAATCAAAAAAGTCATAGTAAGCTTTGCCATCCTCTGCACCCTCTACAGATGCCGGCTCCCATTCCTCCTCGCACACATAAACGGCGCCGCCGCACATTTCCATAGAATGGCTTGCACTTTGCACGTTCACAGTCACCGTGAGCAGTCCATCGACCACGTCAACACTGCTCGTGATGTGCGTATCGGTGAAACCGTTACACCCCACTTCCTCAATCCAATTCTGCCAGCTCTGACTTTTTAAATCGTCAGGATCGTCAGATGCCTGTGCCATGAAAGGCATCTGCATGAAGAGGCTGCCGGCTGCCATCACCCCTCCCAAAACCAGTGCTAAAAACCTTTTTCCTTTTTTCATTTTAATTCCTCCGTGTAATATAAGTCATAGCCATATCTTTTTCAGGCCATGCTGTTTTGGGGTGCCGCCGTTTTGTCTGAGACATTGCATGGCTTTCCCCGCTCTATATATTAAGATACCCCGGAGGCTAAAAAGGTTCCCTGTATTAAAAAAAGAATAACTGTTTAAAATCCGGTCTATCTGTCCAAACGATATTCAATGCTGACCACGATATCATTCCTGGTGATAATGATCAGCAAAGTCTCCCCTCTTGTATAAGTGCAGGCAGTTCCTTCTGCCTCATAGCCCTCCCCGTAGAGAGATTTCATATCATCCACAGTGTCCCCAAGGCACAGCCCTTCCGTCGTGGGCATGTTGGGATCAATGAAATAGACAGAATAAACACGTTCCCCATCCTCCTCGATGTAAGCAGTCAACTCAAACACCTCATAATCATATACTTTATCATTTCCGTCAAAAGCACAGCTGGGAACCTCTGCAACATCGGAATACCCCGGCAGCGCAGACTGGTCAAAAAACTCCCCCGGGGTCAGTGTGACTCCTTCATATACAAAACTGAATGCACCTTCCTCCTTTTGCTTTCCACAATCCGATACCTCTGTCTCCTGTTCTGCCTCTCCGTCTTCCTTGTTGTCACCGCCTTTCTCTGCATCTCTCTGACTGCCGCCGGTGTTCATGGTGATATCCTGTGCCAGATTTCCGGCCAGAGTCGCTTCCCGGCCACAGGCCGTCAATACCGCTAAAATTACACACAACAAAAGCACCTTACTCATTTTCTTCATTGTTTTGTCCCCTCATTCTTTCTTCAATTGTCTCATCGTACACCTGCAGTTTTTTATCATAGACAGACGCGATTTCCGGCTCCCGGCGGTGATCCGCCAGTCCGTGTTCCTCCGTCAGGATATTCCCGAAATATCGGGACAGCTTGACCGCCCCGGACAGATTCAGGTGGTAACCGCCGTCATATGTATCCTCCGAAAAATCCAGTCCGATCTCCTCAGACCGTTCCGCAAAGTTATAAAACGAAAGCCCGTATTCCGCAGCATATTCTCTGATCTGTTCATCATACTCATCATACCAGTAGGGATAGAGGCTGGGTGCCTTGACAAGGATCAGCTCCGTCCCGCGTTCCTCGCACAGCAGGCGGATCTTATCCAGGTACTCGTAGCAGATATCCCCAAACTGATAATCGGGCAGGACCTTCTTTACCGGAAGCGCTCCTTCCGGCACAACTTCCGTGTGAAGCTGGAATCCGTTAAATGTATTGTCCTTAACCTGAAAGAGCCAGGAAAAATCCTCCTCCGTCAGCTTATCAAAGCGGGAATGATAGCGGAGAATGGGAAAAACATAAGAAAGGAACTGTTCCTCCTCCGTCATGGATGCTGAAATGATCCCCACCTTGCTGCCGGACCAGCGCATCTGATCAATGGTCAGGCGGTTATATGCCTCGCTGACCGGCTCAGAGTAGCGCATGGCGTTCACATTAAACACAAGTACCTGCGGCGTCTCATACCGGAATGTTTCCTCCGCTATATAATAGCTCATCCAGACAAGCTGCTGGGGCGTTCCCCTGATATATGCCGTTATTCCGTAATTCCGATACAGCTCCATCGGAGAATAGTTTGCATATACCTCGCAGTCTCCGAGAAATATAACGTCGTGGCCCCCTGCTTCGCGGTAGTATTGGGAAATAAAGCTACCCTCCTCCAGGTCCGTCATATATTTCGGCCGGAGAAGCCTGGATATCAGCACGAACGCTATACAAAAGACGACCAGGACAGCTCCTGTGGACAGAATTGTCTTTCCCCTTTTCTTCATACCAACCTCCCTGTTGCAACTATGCTGCAGCTTAAATCAGCGTGAAATCACTTAGCGAAGTTCTTTTGAGCTTAGTGATTTCCTTCACACTAGAACCGACTGTATATAAATTCTGATGCCTTAAAACCAATACCATACCTGCCAAATGTAAGAACCGCCAACGCCAGCAGACCTATAACGCCGACCTTTGCCGCCGGAGAAAATGCACAGAACCTTGCCTTCAGGCTCCTGCTCTTCCAGTCATAAAGCCAGAGCAGCAGACAGGCTCCGCCCAGGACAATCCAGTCTCCCGCGGTAAGCCCCATCCCGCCAATCCCTGCAAAGAGAACATTGTAATTAAAGACGGTAAACACAGAGCCTGCTATCCGCAATACGGTAACCGTATCCGGCCAGATGAAAAATGACCACAAAAAGCTGACCAGCAGGAACGTGACAATGCGGTTCAGCGTCTTACTCTTTGTCTTAAATTTCTCTCCGCAGGAGACAAATATGCCGTGCATCAGCCCCCAGAGGAGATACCCCCCGCCATGCCAGATGCCGGAGACCAGAAACGTCGCCATAGTATTAAAAAACTTCCGCAGTTTCCCCTTGCGGCTGCCGCCCAGGGGGATATACACATATTCCCGCAGCCAGGCGCCCAGCGTTATGTGCCAGCGGCGCCAAAATTCCGCAATAGACTGGGAAAAATAAGGTGCGTCAAAATTTTCACTCATCCGTATACCCAGCATCCGGGACACTCCAAGGACAATATCAATCCCTCCGGAAAAATCAGCGTATAGCTGAACCGCATACAGGAGCATTGCCGCAAGAGCATAGGCACCGTTAAACTGTTCCGGTTCCGCAGAAATAACGGACACGATCACGCCAAGTCTGGCAGCGATCACCAGTTTCTTAAACAGGCCCCACAGACTGCGGGCTGCGCCCTTCAAAAAACTATCCCCGCTGATATGCCTCTCCTCCAGCGCGGCACGCATCCCGGCGTAGGGTTCGATGGGCCCGATGAAGATATGGGGCAGATAAGTGACAAACAGTCCAAACCGCAGCAGGTTTTTCTCCGGTTCGTATCTGCCCCGGTACAAGTCCGCATGATACGCTGTGATCTGCAGCGTAAAATAGGAAATGCCGATGGGAGCGGTCACCGGCTGCCATGGCAGCCAACGCTGTGCCCGCAGCAGGAGAAGCGGCAGTACCTCCAGAACCATACTGACCCACACGACCCAGCGGTGCCGTGGAATCAGCCGCCCCGCCAGATAGCCTAACAGGGCTGCAGACAACAGATACAGAACCGATATGCCATACCCGGCATAAACCGCAAGCCCTACAATTAAAATAATAAGATTTATGATCATACCCTTCACACTATTCGCACGCCGGCCATGCGGAACGATCCCAATCCCTTCCCTGTAATATAGAATACCTCTGTTCATCCGTCATCAGGCTGTACTTTGTATGCCGGACACCGGGCGTCGCATCGATATGCCGCCAGACCCCGTTCAGATTTATGATCAGCCAGTAATGTGACCTGTCGGTCACCCAGATCAGCTGGGTTTCATAACCCTTTCTCGTCAAAAGACTCTGCAGACAGCGGGCATGGACCAGACAGTCTCCTGACTTGCTGGTAAACCCGTACCATACCGGATCCTTTCCGCCGGAGTTGTGGCTATACTTGATGGTATCACGGACATAGTCCCGGATTGCCTCCGGGTCACTGCCAAGTCCCGCCGCAACGGAATCCGCCAGTGCATCCGTATCTGCCTGATCATGCTCTACAACCACTGTTCTCTTCACCCTGGCTATGTTCCCATCCTTGTCCTTAGCCGTATAAGTGACATAATAGGTTCCGGCAGCAGTAAGGTTCACTCCTCCGGCATCATATGTCACTTCGCAGGCCCCGTCCACTTTATCTATCGCACTGACACCTGACAGATAGTCAGGAGCGGATCTTTTCTCGACCCTCAGGGTAGTGAGTCCTTTGATGACCGGTGGTGTCTTGTCTTTAACCACAGCCAATGCGGCGGTGGCGGTGGTGGTATTTCGGTTGATGTCCGCGGCTTCGATCGTTATTTTCTGAATTCCCAGAACGTCCACATCCGGCTGCGCTGTGAAGCGTAACTTTACCTCCCCGGAGGCATCAAAGCAGGATTCCACAAAGCTGTCTACAGTAACTTCCTCCCCCTGGAAAACAGAAATATCTGTTAAAACCAGCTCCGGCGACGTGGTATCAACCACCCGGACCCGGCAGACGCTTTCGTCCACAAGACTGTTAACCGTATACTCGCCTACCCCGGATCTATTTATTGTATCAATGTCATCCTGCCCGAGCAGACAGCCGTCCCGCTCCGGGTTAAAGAGCAGATCCTCTTTATTTAGTGGTTCTCCCAGTTCCACCGTATATTCGCTTTTCAGCCAGACAATGGAGAGAGTGCATACCTGCGAAACGGCATTTCCATATGCATCTTCCACCACCACGGCAAAGCTCTGGTCTTTATAATTTAATGGAATAACCACATCCCCCACAAAATAAACAGTGACATCTGACAGGTCATAACAGGACGCCACAAAATCATATGGATCCGGCTTATAATCAGGCTTCTTCTCCAACCGAGATATAAACTCCGCTTCAGGAGGTGTAGTATCCACCACAGTCAGCGTGACCGTCTCGTCTCTGGAACCGCTTCTCAGCGTAAGGGAATAGCTGCCCGCTGAACTGATGTCTATTGCAGAAAGATCTGTGACGATACCGACATTTTGAACATCCGCAAACTCTGTCATAAAGGCCTCGACGCTGATGGTTTCAGTCCCCAGCTCCACTGTCAGATCATGGAACCTTGGCTGACTGCAGAACCAGTATGCGGCACATCCTATCACACCTGCCGCAATGGCACAGTGACACATCCACCTGCGGCTTTCCAGAAAATATGCCGCCAACACACTCCTCTTCTTAACTGTCATTTTATCTTTTCTTCCTTCCCCCATATTTTAGAACCGCCTGTAACTGCCCTGCGCATTTACCGCAGGCACTTGAGGCAGCGACTACTTCTGTACATACCCGTCAGGATCAAACGTATACTCTTTACCATCAATGTTAAGCGTACAATCTGCGGCATAGATTCCCTCTTTACTACGGTATCTCCATCCAAAACCATTTGTCATCCAGCACTCCGGCGAAACCCCTTCATTTATACAGGGCAGGGAAAGTTTATTTTTTATCTCGTCATCCTGAAAATGCCACCATTCGCTAAACAGGTCTTTATAACCTGCAGACATCATGATCCGGGACAACTCTTTCGCGTACTCGTTATTCTGAACCCGTGCGGAATACTGACTCAGATCGTGCAGCGCCGTCTGCATCATCACCTCATATCCGGTATCCAGACTTTCCAGCGTCAGATCCATAGCCACGCCGAGATTGTGCCTGGATGTACCCGCACTGACAAAATTACTCAGTGTAAAAGAATTATTGCTGTCGTTCATCAGCTCCCAATACGTCTTGCGCCTCTCGACTACCGCGCCGTTCTCATCTGTCTCCCGTACATAAAGATAAACCCCCGGCTCATTTCCCCAATATGTTCTCTCCGGCAGTATCGTATACTGAACCAGCCGTGCTTGATTGTACATGTAAACAGAAGCTTCATGGGGGCGAAAGGCCTCATATATCTTCAGCCTGTAGCCTTTCTCACGGGCATTTTCTATCGCTGTCTCCAGCTTTCTGGCGGTGGGATAGAGCAGCGGCACCAGAAAACTGCCATCCTTTAACTGCACGTCTTCAAACCCTTTTATTATCTCACCTGTCAGGCCGGGTATCTCAAAGCCATGCGCCATAAAAATGGAATCATAACTGTTGGTAATGTCATATCTGCACAAAGCACCCACATATTCCGGCAGATTGATCATACAGTAATTGCTGTCTATAAACAAAACCCTGCCTTCCACGTTGATACCAAACATATCGTTCTCCACAGCAACCACGCAATGTGCGTCCAAAGCCTCCACTTCGCACAACACTTCACTTTTCGCCGCATCGCTGTATGCCTTCAGAGCTTTGACCGGCCAGACAGTACAATACATAGGGGTAACGGCTATTTCACATTCACACACTTCAGAAACTGCTACATAGTCTCCCACCACCGCAGCCACACGGAAGGAATAACCTGCGCCGGGGCTTAGCCGGGGAGAAATGTATGTACACTCACCGTTTCCGATGACTGTCTTTACTGTTTCCCATACACCGATATCACCATCCAGCATCTGGATCATGTAGGAATCGCAGTCCAGTTCGTCCCATTCCAAATAGCCCACACATCCATCGATAACATCCAGCGACAGATGAATGTCACGGGCGGCAAAATCTTCCCATGTGACAGTCATCTCTTTTGATTCACCGCCGTAAAGAGCCATACCGTTCACACGATTACCGGGCACAAACGTTAATATACAGGGCCTTCCGGGTGTCGGAATCCACAGTTCTTCCTCGTCATTTATATTCAGCTCCAGATTATTCTCATCCACGATCTTCAAAAGCTTCCTGTTGCCGTCTTGGTCCGTAACATATATGCTGCAGCTGTTGCTTCCCTGAAAATCAAAACTTACAAAAGCAGTCCCCGCATCCGAATCAACTTCCCAATCCAGATTTTTGATCGCAGGATTCTGAATGTAGAAAAAGCGTTGAATCGAGGCCGGTTTCCATGTATGCTCTTTTCCGAATACTGAATATCTTTTGATAAGGTCAATCTGAAGAACCAGCCCCTCGTCCGTCGGCAGATCCGGCAGAATGCAGGAAACTCCGTCAACATAGCCGCTAAAGAAGGTTCTCTGATTGTTTTCACTGCCTATTGCGTATGTACTGACATTCACATAATAAGAATCTGCGCCGGATTCTTCCAGACTGCGCCAGTTTAATTCATATGTCCCATCCTCAGCCTTGCAAAGCTCAGGCACAGCATTATTCGCCATGTCCTGCATTTTGGACTTATGAGATTGTAATAGATTAAATGCAACGCCGACGCTGATTACAAACAGGAGCAGCGTCAGACAAAAGGCATATCCTGCCATTTCTATCCTGTTTACCCTTCTTTTTCTTCCTCTTCTTTTCCTGTCTTCTACTCTTATGACTCTCTTCCTTTTTTCTACCGGTATTAGTTCTATATCATTCTTCCTGTTTTTAGCCATAACCTGTCCCTCTAACAGCAATCTTTTCAATATCAGGATATTTCAAAACTTCTGAGAGCGAATGCTACTATCCTCATAATGATATAGATACAATGATACGGAAAAAGGTTCCCATAAATTAAAAAAAGCAGGGAACCTGTTTTAAGATTCCCTGCAGATTAAGCGCTCTTTAAAATTGAAATATGGTTCATTTTATAGGTATATACAAATCTTCTATATAAACACCCACTACCTTTGCAATATTGATCATGTTGGTGAACTCCAGATTCACCTGTTCAAAAGTCTTGTCTCCCTCTTCACTAAAGGATATGCTTCCACCCTGAACATATCCCCGGGTGTCAGGATCATGGCTCACCACAGTCAATTCGCTTCCATCGATCATCTTCAGTCTGATAGCAATATTGGTGTCTGAAATCCCCAGCTCGTCATTGGGAAAATTGGAGACATCCGCATACACTAAGATTCCAAAGGGAGACAGTTCAAGTTTCATTAACTCTGCCGTCGTATTGATAAAGGGAAAAACCATATCCGGAGTTCCCTCCAGCTCTATCCGATCAGTGACCGTCTGGTGATAGTAGAAGGTAATACTCCATACCCCGTCAATCATCAGTTCCGGATTGGACGAATATGGATCCCTTGTCAGATCCTCAAAGCAGACTGTCACCTCGCTGTCCTCCTCCAGATTCTCATCGAACACCAGACTGACCACATAAGTAGCTATATTGGGAAAATCCTCACTCACCTCCAGCAGTTCACAGGAGATAGAACCGCCGATAAGCTGATTCGAACTATAATTTGTTCCCTTGCAGAAACAGAAGTAGTCAAATAAAACATTTTCCTCAAATCTGATATCGGGGGGAGCCGTCATTTTCACCATCAGGTAAATGCTGTGGCTGTCCATGACAGATTCCTGAAGCTCCATCATCAGATCCAGTTTACTGTCCACCGACTGCTTTTCGCTCCCCACCCCCATGTCCTCTATATCATCTTCGGAATTCCCTCTTCCCAGGAAATCCAGGATTGATTCTTTGAAGAAAGAAAAAATATGTGCATGGGCATCTATGGTATAAAGAGAAATGGCACAGATGATACAAATCAGGCACACAGCAAGCCGGGGCAGTAATTTTCTGTTTTTTCTTTTTTCCAGAGGGGCCATGTCCTTCTTCATGATATCGAGCAGAACCTTGTCCACCTTCTCATCATAGGATGCCGGAACCTCTATATTTTTGGAAAGCTCTTTAATTTTCCTGTCAAATTTATTCATGTCTATTCCACCTATTCACCCAAAGCATCCTTCAAAAGTTTCCGTCCCCGATCCAAACGTGATTTTACCGTTCCTATCGGAATGTCCAGTACGTCGGAAATATCCCTCAGAGAAAGGTCGTTGTAATAGAAGAGTACGATGACGATGCGGTATTCCTCCTTTAATGTCTGTACAATATCCCATAGTTCATTATGGTTGTCATAAGCCGGCGGCAGCAGCTGCTCCACAGCTTCATCTCCCGGAAGTCCCATCCTTTTGCCGCGGAGTTTCAAAGCCTCATTTTTTGTAATGGTAAGCATCCATGATTTGAACTTCTTGGGATTCTTTAATTGCCCCAGATGCTCATATCCGTTCAGAATAGCATTACAGACAGCATCCTCTGCATCTGCCGCATTCCTGAGAAGGGCATAAGCAGTTATGTAGAATTGATACCTATATTGACTGACCTGTTCACAAAATTCGATTTGTTTCATCGCCCGAAACCTCTTTCTATATCTTTTAGGATCCTTTGCGCTTGAAAACAGCACCCCATGTATGATAGATACATAAAAGTCGAAAAAAGTTCCCGAGATTTTTCGATTTTTGTCAATACATACTGTGAAACCAAAATTTATAGATAGCCTTGCTTTCTCTTCATATCTACATTATAACAAATTTCTTCCTTTTTACAACCATCAACAAAGAGACTGCGCACTAAGTCAGTGCACAGCCCCCTGTTTTTCGTTTTTCTCAGTTCTTCCGGCCAAGCGCGTCTTCATATCTCTTTGCCGCCTTGCGCCAGTTGATCAGATTAAACCAGCCTTCCACATAGTCCGCGCGCCTGTTTTGGTACTGCAGGTAATAGGCGTGCTCCCACACATCCACCAAAAGGATTGGTGTATAATCATCCAAATCCGGTACATCCTGATTTGCCGTCTGGACAACGGACAACTGCCCATTACAGTCGGATACCAGCCATGCCCAGCCTGAACCGAACCTGCCCACGGCGGCCTGCTTCATCTGCTCCTTCCACTGCCTGTAGGAACCGAAGTCCCGTTCAATGGCTTCCGCCAGCACACCCTCCGGCTCCTGCCCTGCGGGACTCTTCATGGAATCAAAGTACAGTTCATGGTTGAAGACCCCTCCTCCGTTGTTGCGGATGGGCGCCTGTATCTGGGGAGGCAGCTTGTCTATGCTGCTTAAAAGCTCCTTCAGACTTTTCTTTTGCAGCTCCGGATAATCCGACAGCGCGCTGTTCAGATTGTCCACATAGGTCTTGTAGTGCTTGTCATGGTGAAAATGCATCGTCTCCTCATCCAGCACCGGAACCAGCGCATCATATTCATAGGGCAGGGGACGTACAATAAAAGGGTAAGTCTCATCTCTCATATAAAACCTCCATTTCTGTCCGCCGGCGCACTTAGGCGCAGACATAGCTGTTTTGGAAATATTATATGCAGATTTTCCCATTTTCAAACCAGAATTACCTGCTAATTTATAATGCCGCGATGTCCACCAGCGTCAGCTTTTCGTCGCTCTCCTTACTCTCAAGACTGCTCACCAGCGCCCTTGCTGTATCCATGGCGGTGATGACATTCACTCCCGTCTCAATGGAGGTGCGGCGAATCAGAAATCCGTCTCTGCTCTTGTCCCGCCCCTGGGTGGGGGTATCGATGACAAGGTCAATCTTATGGCCCAGAATCAGGTCCATGACGGTAGGCGACTCCTGGGAAATCTTGTTTACTTTCCGTGCCTTCACACCGGCTTCATTCAGCGCAGCCGCAGTACTTCTGGTGGCATAGATGGTGTAACCCAGCTTTTCAAAGCGCCTGCCTATCTCAACTGCCTCACCCTTATCCGCATCCTTCACTGTCATGATCAGATTTTTATACCGGGGCAGATTCACGCCGGCTCCCAAAAATGCCTTATACAGCGCCTCGTTAAATGTCTTTGCCACGCCCAGGCACTCGCCCGTGGACTTCATTTCCGGCCCCAGACTGATTTCCGCTCCCCGTATCTTCTCGAAGGAGAACACCGGCATCTTAATAGCATAATACTCCGCCTCCGGCTGCAGACCCGGCTTATATCCCAGCTCCCTGATGGTCTTTCCGATGATGACCTCCGCAGCCAGATCCACAATGGGTATACCGGTTACCTTGCTGATGTACGGTACTGTTCTGGAGGAACGGGGATTTACCTCAATGACATACACATCCTCACCGATAGCTATAAACTGGATATTAATGAGTCCCTTCACATGAAGCGCCGTGGCAAGTCTCCTGGTGTACTCCGCAATCTTATCCTTCACCAGCTTGCCGATGGTGTGCGCCGGATAAACGGAGATACTGTCGCCTGAATGTACGCCGGTTCTCTCGATGTGCTCCATAATTCCCGGAATCAGAATGTCCGTGCCGTCACAGACCGCATCCACCTCAATCTCCTTGCCCTGTAGATACTTGTCCACCAAAATGGGATGGTCCTGAGCAATCCGGTTTATGATCTCCATAAATTCTTCAATCTCCTGGTCGGATATGGCAATCTGCATGCCCTGTCCCCCCAGCACGTAGGAGGGCCTTACCAGCACCGGGTATCCCAGACGGTTTGCCACGCTTTTGGCCTCCTCCGCTGTGTACACGGTTCCGCCTGCTGCCCGGGGGATTCCCGTCTGCTCCAAAATTTTGTCAAAGAGCTCCCTGTCCTCGGCAGCATCCACATCCTCCGCCTTTGTGCCCCAGATAGGAACTCCCATTTTCATCAGACTTTCCGTCAGCTTGATGGCTGTCTGCCCGCCAAACTGTACTACAGCCCCGTCAGGATGTTCAATATTTACGATGGACTCCACATCCTCCGCCGTCAGCGGTTCAAAGTACAGCTTATCCGCAATATCAAAATCCGTACTCACCGTCTCAGGATTGTTGTTGATGATAATCGTTTCATAACCCGCTCCGGCAAAAGCCCAGGTGGCGTGAACGGAGCAATAGTCGAACTCTATGCCCTGGCCGATGCGGATGGGGCCGGAACCCAGCACCAGCACCTTCTTCCGCGCCGCCTCGCGGCACTCTGCTCCGCAGCAATTTTTCCCGTCGCTGTCCGACTGTGAAGAATGACCGTCAGGGCATTCTTCGGTGCGGAGAAGCTCTGCAGGGCAGAGCGTAAAATCACTTAGTGAGGTTCTTTCGAACTTAGTGATTTTCTCCGCACTGGTGCGAGCATTAGAATTTCTATCCCCACTGGCTTCGCATTCCCCGCCATACACTGAATAGTAATAGGGCGTGGATGCGGCAAATTCCGCGGCGCAGGTGTCCACCATCCTGTAGACTGCCCTGATACCGTTTTCATACCGCAGACCCTTTATCTCTTGCTCTGTTTTGCCGGTAAGCCTGGCAATGCAGGTATCCGGAAACTCCAGTCTTTTGGCTTCCCGCAGAAGCTCGGGCGTCAGTTCCCCGGTCTTCAGTGCTTCCTCCATCTCCACCAGAATCGCAATCTTATCGATAAACCAGACATCAATCATGGTGAGTCTATGGATTTCCTCATAACTGATACCCTTGCGGATGGCTTCCGCAATGACCCAGATTCTCCGGTCATCCGCCACCTTTAGCGCTTCCGTAAGCTCCTCCCGGGAAAGTGCGGAAAAATCATAGCTCAGCAGACAATCCACATGCTGTTCCAGAGAACGGATCGCCTTCATCAGCGCCCCCTCAAAGTTGTCACAGATGCTCATGAC
>JAIDME010000007.1 GCA_029050705.1 Acetatifactor sp. | reverse complement strand
AATGCCCAGGAAGGCTTTCGCAGGCTTTTTCTGGATGACATGGTGCGAATCGGCTACAACCTCCAGGAGCCGGTGGCAGACTACGATTTAATTTTTTCTAATATCTTAGTAGACGGAGACAAATGGACCCTGATTGATTATGAGTGGACCTTCGGCAAGCAGATTGATACAAAGGAGCTGGCTTTCAGGGCAATCTACTGTTATTTATTGGAAGATGAGAAACGGAATAAATTAAATCTTGATTCAATATTAAATGAACTTGAGATCACAGAGGCAGAGGCAGAGGAATTCCGGGAGCAGGAGAGAGGCTTCCAGAACTTTGTTTCCGGAAAGCGCCTGGTGCTGGCCCAGCTGGGGGAACTTATGGGCAGGAGAACTGCCAGACCCCAGGATTGGCTTGAGAAATACTGGGAGTCGGAGAGACTGAGGCGCATCCAGATATATGAGGACCGGGGAGAGGGTTATCATGAGGAGGAATCCCGGCTGGTGCAGTCGGCGTATGTGGATGATAAAACGGTGGAGCTGGAACTTGATGTGGACGGAGATGTAAGGATGATTCGTATTGATCCTGCATTTGACAGCTGCGCCGTCAGGATAGAAAAGCTTACCTTCAACGGCGAGCCTGTTCCTATAGATAAAAAACATTTGTTATTAAACGGCAGAATTGCAAAGCCATCCACCATTGTGTTTCCCACAGAGGATCCCAACATCAACATTCTTCTGGAGAAGCTTCCCCGAAAATCTGAAAACAATCTGTTTGTCAGAATGGAGGTGGCCCGCCTGCCCCTGGACATAGCCAGGGAGATGGCGGATTCCGTAAAGAAGCTTTTGTAAATATCAAAGAAAGGGCGGTCTCCGGCGAGACGGCCCTTTCCTGCATGGTGTCAGAGGCTCAGGGAGAAATCGGAAGTACTTAAGGTCAGGTTCGGATTATAGTAGGGATCGCCGTGTTTCAGGATTTCCGTCCAGCGCTTTTGAAATTTCTCGATTTCACCGTTAAAGCGCTTTATTTTTTCAGGTGTGTCCTCATAGCCCCTGGATTTGGATTCGTAGTGGTGAAGTTCCGCATAGGGATTGTAGACCACCAGCTTGCCCAGAGCGCGGATCTTGAGGCAGAAGTCGATATCGTTAAAGGCCACCGCAAATTCCTCCGTCAGTCCGCCGACCTCTTTGTAAAGCTCATGTTTGACCATGAGGCAGGCAGCCGTTACAGCGGAATAATTCTGTGCGCAGAGGATACGTTTCTGATATCCGGCGTCATGTCGGCCGGCACCCACGAAGGTATGACCCGCAACGCCGCCAAGTCCGATGATGACCCCTGCATGCTGGATGGTGTCATCCTCGTACCAGAGCCTGGCACCCACAAT
>JAIDME010000069.1 GCA_029050705.1 Acetatifactor sp. | reverse complement strand
AACCAAACCTGTTGTCATTTTTCTATTTCTCCTTTTGGGATTTTTTCTTTTTTTCTTTTTGCCTTTTTTTCTTTTTTTTATATACTGGAATTACAGCTTAAGTCATACGGAATTGATTGCGCAGTCAAACCGGGCAAAAGAAAGGAGAAATCAATGGTTCAGGAACAAAATGAAATATCGGGTATTTCACGCTGGGAAGAGGAAGCGTTTCTGGAACAGACACTTTCCGTCATCCGGGCCAATCTGGGCAACTATGGACAGGATGTCGGCAGATTGAGGACACAGATTGATGAGATGCTGGAACACTTTCATGACGATAATCCGGAATTGATCAATCTGTTGGAAAACACCATCACCCTGCATGACCATATGAAGCGGGCTCTTGAGCGAAACGAAAAAGCATTGAGCAAGCCTTATTTCGGCAGGATTGTCTACTTTGATAAGTCTCTTGGCAGAAATGAATCCCTGTATATCGGCAGGGGAGGCATTTCCAGGGATGCAACAACCCAGGTAGTGACAGACTGGCGTGCACCGGTGGCAAACGCTTATTATGAAAACGGACTTGGACCGTGCAGCTATACGGCACCCGGCGGCAAACAGGTAGATATTGAATTAAAACTGAAAAGGACCTATGAAATTGAAAAAGGAAAACTCCTTGACTATTTTGACAGCGAGGTGATTGCAAATGATGACTTGCTGACAAAATACCTGGCAAAAAATAAACAGGCTGTACTGGGTGAAATTGTGGCGACTATCCAAAAGGAGCAAAACGAAATCATCCGAAAATCCCCTTATCACAATATTATTGTCCAGGGTGTGGCGGGATCCGGCAAAACCACCGTTGCCATGCATCGCATTTCATTTATTCTCTACAACTATCAGGAGCGCTTCAGACCGGAAGATTTTTATATAGTTGGAAGTAACAGGATACTACTCAATTACATTACCGGAGTATTGCCTGATCTGGATGTGCATGGAGTCCGCCAGATGACCATGGAAGAGCTTTTTGTCCGTCTGTTGTATGAGGACTGGGATGAAAAAAAATACAGTATCAGAAAAAGCGCCCAAAACGGCAGCCGGGGAAGTATTAAAGGCGGTTCCGACTGGTTCGGAAGTCTGCGGGAATATTGCGATAAGCTGGAGTGGGACAGTATATTGAGAGAATCCATATATCTGAATCCCAGACAGTTTGTGGAAGGTCTTAAGTGTGGCAAAAGCGGGGTATATGACGAAACAGAAGGAAAGGAGCCCGCTCCCGGAGAAAAGATTCTTTTAGTGGACGGGGAGGCGGTAGAGCGTTATGTCAGGCAGAATCCCAAGGTATCCATGCAGAGTAAAATAAATATGCTGAATGAGCGCCTGAAAGGAAAAATAAAAGAAGAATTTCTCGGTAAAGGAGTCAAATATACCGAACGGGAAAGGAAAGCCATCCTGAAAGCTTATCACAACCGATACGGGGGCAGCTGCTGGAAGGGATCCATCTATGAGCTGTACCGGGATTTTCTGCAGGAACAGATTGCTGCGGGAAAGGATGTGAAAGTTCCGGACAGGGAATTTGACGTATATGATCTGGCTGCATTGGCTTATATTTATAAGCGCATCAAGGAAACGGAAGTAATCAGCGAGGCCCATCATATTGTGATTGACGAGGCCCAGGACTTTGGCATGATGGCGTATTCTGTACTGCATTTCTGCATCCACGCCTGTACTTATACCATCATGGGAGATGTTTCCCAGAATATCCATTTTGGTTTTGGACTGAATGACTGGGAAGAACTGAAAACCTTGTTTTTACCGGATGAAATGGACAGTTTCGGCATATTGAAAAAGAGTTACCGCAATACGGTGGAAATATCGGATTTCGCCACGGAGATCCTGCATCATGGCCGATTTTTCAGCTATCCTGTGGAGCCTATCATTCGCCATGGTGATCCGGTAAAAGTAACGGAGTGCAGAAATAAAAAGAACCTGTATAAAAAAGCGGCTGATATCTGCCTGGAATGGCAGGAGAAAGGGTTTGAAACCATTGCCGTCGTATGCAGGAATCAGGACGGCGCGAACCGGGCGGCCGCAGAACTGCGCAGATATGTTGAAATAATGGAACATGATCTGGAAAAGGCAGTTTTCGGAAGCGGAATTATGGTGCTGCCGGTAGAATACACAAAGGGACTGGAATTTGATACAGTGCTGATTCTGAATCCTACAAGAGAAGACTATCCTGTAGATGACGGGCATGCAAAACTGCTCTATGTGGCGGCAACCCGTGCCTTACACGAACTTCATGTCCTATATGAGGGAGATTTGACCGGTTTGATTGCGGATGAAGCACCGGAGCGGGCAGCGGCGGAACTGGAGACAGTGGAGAAAGACGCCGGACAGCGGAACACTGCGAAAGCGGGGACATCAGGAATCGGCGGAGAACAGATCCCGGCGAAAGCGGGAACATCAGGAACCGCCGCAGGCACAGGACAAAATGCAACAGCGGAATCAGGCCCATCCATAAATAGCCCCGGCAGGCCAAGGGTGAAAGCAGATACTTCAAAGCTTATAAAGCCAACAATAGTTGTCCGTTCAAGATCCAACGGGTCTTCGGCATCTGTGCCTTATACATCCGGACCTTCAGTATCCTTATCAGAGGCTTCTGTATCTTCGGCGGCATCCGCTGCAAAGGAGACAGCAAATTCCTTCGGAGATATGCCGGCAACGGAACAGCTTCGTCCCAGGGGGCATTCCAAAATCAATCTGGGTGTGAAATGGGTGTCAAAACAGGCGGACGGCCTGTACCTGCAAAGCCAGTATGGAACTCTGCGAATCAGTCCGGTGGGAAGCGGCATCATCCGCATGACCTTTGCCAGGGGGACAACTCTGAAAGGGAATGTCCATCCGCTGATTGCGGTTAAAAAGACAGACGGAAGATGGAAATACCGGGACAGCGGCAGACTGGTGGAGCTTTCAACAGGGGAAGTAACCGTGCAGATTGAAAAAGCATCCGGTGCGGTCAAATACCTGGACGCAAAGGGAACCTCCCTTTTGAGCGAGCGCAAGGAGGGGCGGCAGTGCGATGAAAAGGGTTCCTGGCTGTTTTTTGATTTACAAAAGGGTGAGCAGTTGTTTGCTATGGGTCCTGCCGGACAGGGTGGGCTGAAACTCAGAGGCAGCGCAAGATATATTTCAACGGGAGAAGGACTTCCTTTTCTGATGTCAGATAAAGGTTACGGCATTTTGCCCGCTACCTCAGGCACAGTCATCAGCTGTGATATTCCCGCTTATGGTTCCTATCTCTATATGGAGGGGCAGGAACAGCAGGACTATTATTTCATTGCGGGGAAACAGCAGCAAAATATTTTGAATGCATATGCATTCCTCTGCGGAAACCTGTAAACATAACAGTTCAGACAGGTCCATGGTACTGTTATCTGTAAGCAGGCAGAGCGAAAACAGGGTGGAGATTTATCTGGAAAGTGTCTCCACCCATTCTTCAATTTTGTCCTCATAGTCTTCGGAAATGATCTGATATACCTTTTCGGCAGTGATTCCCCAGAGCGAGGTCCCGTTGGTATCAATTGCAACCACGGCCGCAAAGAGCAGGACTGCAAGCAGGATGCGAAGCCGGAAGGAGGACTGGGGCATCTGTTCCCATTCAGGGTCATCCCCATCTTCCTCCCAGGGACGTACGCTTTCCCTGCCATACAAAATTCTTTCCCGGTTGCTCATGTCGTACCGGTCTTCTTTATAGCGCGAGCGTATCTGCTGAATCAACTGTAATCTTCGTTCTGTTGTCACATCTCTCATTACTGTTCGTCCGTATTTTTGTAAAGCTTATTACAGAATATGCCACTGCAAGTCCGGAAAGAACCAAAACATTTCCTTGTCAGCAGACAGGGAAGATGATATATTTATAAAAGCCGCTTCCGCCGAATTATCCGGCTGCGCGGCCGCTATTCGTTTTACTGCCTGTATTATATGATAAAGGAGTCGTATGATCGTCAGAATCGGAATTGTGGAAAATGAGACAGCTGCCCGGGACTATGTGCAAAGTCTGATTGAAAAATGGGCATCAGAAACCGGACACAGTCTTCAGCTGGCAAGCTATGCCAGTGCAGAGGAATTTCTCTTTAAATATGAGACACCGGACATGCTTGATATTGTATTTCTGGATATTATGCTGGGCGCCATGAACGGTATGGAACTGGCCAGGAATATACGGAAGCAGGATAAGGGACTGCAGATCGTGTTTTTGACAGGAGTGCAGGATTTTGTCTTTGAGGGCTATGAGATCGGGGCTGTACGCTATCTGCTGAAGCCGGTGAAAAAAACGGAACTGAATTCCACATTACAAAATTGTTGTGAGAAAATACTTCACAGGAAAGCGGAATATTTCGCTTTCCGCTATCAGGGTGAGAGCCTGCGGATCGCGTTCTCTGATATTCTGTTTGTCAGGGTGGAGGGCCATTATCTGCAGATGATGACGGACAGGGAAACCTATGAGTGGAAGGGCAGTCTGGCACAGGTCAGTGAAAGCCTTGACAAAAAAAGATTTGTTTTTGTAAACCGCTCCACCATCGTGAATCTGGAGTATGTCATCAGGATAACCAGAGAGGAATGTTTTCTGGAAAACGGCGAGGTCCTGCCGGTCAGCAGGGGGGCATATAAGGCACTGAATGAAGGATTCATGGAATATTATCTTTAGGAGAAAACTTTATGCTGGAAATAACAGGGGACGCTGTGCCCATAATATGTATTCTGCTGATTGCCGTGCTGCTCCTGCTGGCAGTTCTTGTGAATACCTCACAAACTCGAAAAAAATATGAAAAAAAATTAATGGAATACCAGGCGCAGGCTCTGTCCCGACAGGTGGAGGAAGTACAGGAAATCTACAACACCATGCGGGGCTGGAGACATGACTATCATAATCATATGCAGAAATTAAAAGCCCATATTGCAATGGAGCAGCTGGAGGAGGCAATTCGCTACCTGGACCAGCTTGATGAAGATTTGAAGCAGGTAAAAGTAAAATACCAGACGGGAAATGTAAGCCTGGATGCCATTTTAAACAGCAAGCTGTCCCTGGCGGAGAAGGAGTCTATAGACATTAACTGTAAAGTGGAGCTCTTCGGAGAACTTTCCGTCTCGGATATTGACCTGTGTGTGCTGATCGGCAATCTGATTGACAATGCGGTGGAATCCTGCTCCGTACTGCCGGAGGATGCGGTAAGATTCCTGCGTATCTATATCTGTGTGCGCAGAAGCCAGCTCTATATTTCTGTTACAAATGCCACCAATGAAACCATACGGAAGCTTGATCGGGAATATATCACACAGAAGAGAGGAAATCACGGGCATGGGCTGAAAAGGATTGACGCTATTGTGGAAAAATATCAGGGATACATCAGAAGAGCCAACGAACCCGGCGTTTTTTCAACGGAAATCATGCTGCCGCTGCAGGATTTGCCGGGTGTACAGTAACACCCGAGTATGGACAGGTAATATGCAGATGAATACGGAAGATATGTTCGTGTACGAATTTAGTCAATTTGTGCACGATTTTTTTTAAGTACAAATTTAGTTGTTATAATTATTTTATTCACAAGAGCAGGAATGCAGTAAATAAAGTGAAAATGATTAAAATGCGGGGAGAAAAATGAAACAGCAGAAAGAAAGCTACAGTCTGGGAAGTAATATCCGGTATATCTATCAAATTCTGTTCCGGGAACAGCCCCGGACAAAATATATGCTGGCAGGACAGGTGCTGTTGATAGTGGCGTTGCCGCTGACAGGCAATCTGATGACAGCGGCGGCGGTGGCAGCTGTGACAGGAGGCAGCGACCCGGGGAGATATGCGTTGCTGATAACGACCATGCTGTCTGCTATGGGATTACTGTCCTGCCTTCAGCATGGGGTGACAGAATGGAATGAATTTTATATAGAGAGTGTGCAGAACAGAAAATTCCTCATGGGACTGGTGGAAAAAAGCCTGGATGCTGACTATGAAAATGTTGAGTCTCAGAAGCAGCAGAGACTGCTGAATCAGGCCAGCCACGCGGTGAATGTATATCGCCAGGGTGTTGGCAAGATGTACTACGGAATTCCCGTCTTTGCAGCCAACGCCATAGGAACACTAATCTATTCACTTACTATATCCGTGCTGGATATCCGGATATTGCTGGTCATCCTGATTATGACCACAGTGGGAATGCTGCTGGAAAAACGTGCCAGAAATATAACGGAATCCATGAAAGAAGAGCAGTTCCGGATATGGGGACGGATCTATTATCTGAAACAACAGGCAATGTCGGTGGAAAACGGCAAGGATATCCGCATTTATAATATGGCGGAATGGTTTCGCAGCGGATTTCTGCGGTTGCTCCGAAGGAATCTCGAGATGGAGAGCAGGCGGGAAAAAGGATGGTTTTGTGTGTCAGGAGCAGACAGCCTTTTTATTCTGGCAAGAGATATTCTGGCTTATGCCATCCTCATTGCACAGGTGATGGCTGGAAGCCTCTCACTGGCGGAATTTACCTTCTGTCTCGGAGTAGTATCCGGAATTTCAAACTGGATTGGAGGAATGCGGGACAACTGGGCACAGGTGTGCGACGGCAGCCGGATGCTGCGGGATAACCGCAGAATGATGGACTATCCCAACCGCTTCCTGCGGGAGGGCGGTCTGACTGCGGCAGCTGCATTGAAAGACGGAGCGCCAGAAATTGAATTTCGCAATGTGTCTTTTCAATATGAGGAAGGGTCTGAATATATCCTGAAGAACCTGAATGTTACGATACGGTCAGGGGAAAAGATAGCGCTGGTGGGACATAACGGCGCCGGGAAAAGCACACTTGTAAAACTGCTCTGTGGCTTCTATCATCCAACAAAGGGAGAGATCCTGGTGGGAGGCCACTCCATTGAGGAGTACAATCTGAACGAGTATTATAAGCTGCTGAGTACGATTTTTCAGGAATCCAACATGCTTCCGTTCTCCATTGTCTGCAATGTGTCAGGTGAAACGGAGGAACAAACGGACTTGGAAAGGGTGTGGGAGTGTCTGGAAATCGCAGGAATTTCCGAGGATATTGCCAGGCTGGAAAACAGGGAGATGACATATCTCACCCAGACCTTCCGGTCGGACGGTATTGAGCTTTCCGGCGGAATGGCCCAGAAGCTGATGCTGGCAAGGGCGGTTTACAAGGACGCACCGGTGCTTGTGTTGGATGAACCAACCGCCGCCCTGGATCCCATTGCAGAGAGCCGTGTATATCAGGAATACAACAGGATCGCCCATCGAAAAACATCCCTTTTTATCTCTCACAGGCTGGCAAGTACCAGATTTTGTGACAGGATTCTGTATCTGGAAAAGGGAGAGATCCTTGAGCAGGGAACACATGAGGAATTGCTGAAGCAGTGCGGCAAATATGCGGAAATGTTTCAGATACAGAGCAAATATTATCAGGAAGGAGCGTCGGAATGAACAGAAAATTTTTTAAAACGGTAAAAAAGAATATCCGTCTGATTCACAGGATGTCACCCTCCTTTATCCCTCTCACTTTTGCCATCATGCTGTTTGAAAGAGCAATCCCCTTTGCGGCAATCATCCTGAGCGCGCAGATTGTGGATATGCTGGCGGCAGGCGCCTCCTTCAGTGAAATTATGACATATGCCATAATCCTGACA
>JAIDME010000068.1 GCA_029050705.1 Acetatifactor sp. | reverse complement strand
ATCTTAATCTGAATTTCCTTTGCGCTGACCAGATAACGACTGGTAACGCCAAATCTGCCGCTTGCCACCTGCTTGATGGCAGAGCATCGGTCCAGTCCGTCGGGCCCTACAGTCAGCCTATCCAAATCCTCGCCACCCTCGCCGGAATTGCTCTTCCCGTGAAGCCTGTTCATGGCGATTGCCATAGTCTCATGAGCTTCTTTGGATATAGAACCGTAGGACATAGCTCCCGTCTTGAACCGGGTCACAATGGACTCCACCGGCTCCACCTGCTCCAGGGCGATTCCCTTCTTAGGATAGTTGAAATCCATAAGTCCCCGCAGGTTCCTGACCTTTGTCTCATCATTCACCATGGCGGTATACTGTTTGAACATCCCGTAGTCTCCCCGCCGGGTGGATTCCTGAAGCATATGGATAGTGGCGGGATTATAGAGATGCTCCTCACCGCCGCTCCGCATCTTGTGATGCCCCGGGCTGTCCAGAGTCAGGTCACTGCCCAGCCCCAGGGGGTCAAAGGCCATGGAGTGAAGCAGATCCACCTGCTTTTCAATATCCTTTAATGTAATTCCCCCCACCCGGCATACCGTGTTGCTGAAATATTTGCTGATCACATCCCCGTCAATACCGATTGCCTCAAAAATCTGAGAACCCTGATAGGACTGGATGGTACTGATACCCATCTTGGATGCAATCTTCACAATACCGTGAAGCACCGCATTATTGTAATCGTTCACTGCCGCATAGTAATCCTTATCCAGCATATGGCTGTCAATCAGCTCCCGGATAGAATCCTGGGCCAGATAAGGGTTGATGGCACAAGCACCGTAGCCTAAGAGAGTTGCAAAGTGATGCACCTCCCGAGGCTCGCCTGACTCCAGGATCAAAGCCACCCGTGTCCTCTTCTTAGTGTGTACCAGGTATTGATTCAAAGCAGACACTGCAAGCAGGGAAGGAATGGGTACATGGTTCTCATCCACCCCTCTGTCGGAGAGGATCAAAATGTTTACACCGTCCCGGTAGGCCCTGTCAGCCTCCACAAACAGCCTGTCGATGGCGCGCTCCAGGCTGGTATTTTTGTAATAGGTGATGGGAATCACCTCCACATGAAAGCCCTCCGCCTTCATGCTCTTAATCTTCAGCAGATCCGTATTTGTCAGAATGGGGTTGTTTACCCTGAGCACATTGCAGTTCTTGGGAGTTTCCTGCAGAATATTGCCCTCCGGCCCGATGTACACCGTGGTAGAAGTGACAATCTCCTCCCGGATGGCATCGATGGGCGGGTTTGTCACCTGTGCAAACAGCTGCTTAAAATAGTGGAACAGGGGGTGGTACGTCTTGCTGAGCACAGGCAGAGGAGTATCCACTCCCATAGCCGCGATCGCCTCCCCTCCGTTCTTCGCCATGGGCAGAATGCTTGTCTTCAGCTCGTCATAGGTGTAGCCGAAGGCTTTCTGCATCCTCTGACGCTCCTCACTGGTATACTCCGGCACGCGCTGGTTCGGAATGGTCAAATCCTTTAAAAATACCAGGTTGCTGTCCAGCCACTCGCCGTAGGGCTGACGGGAGGCATACTTCTCCTTCAGCTCCTCGTCGGAGATGACCTTGCCCTGCACTGTATCCACCAGCAGCATCTTACCGGGGCGCAGCCGCTCCTTTGTCTTTATTTTGGCGGGGTCAATATCCAGCACCCCTACCTCCGATGAAAGGATCAGGGTGTCATCATCCGTGATCAAATAGCGGGAAGGTCTAAGCCCGTTCCTGTCCAGCACCGCCCCCATAATGTCACCGTCGGAAAACAGGATGGATGCAGGCCCGTCCCATGGCTCCATCATGGTTGCATAATATTGGTAGAAATCTTTCTTTGCCTGGGACATGGCTTTATCATTGGCCCAGGGCTCCGGAATGGCAATCATCACAGCCAGGGGCAGATCCATGCCGCTCATGACCAGAAACTCCAGTGTATTGTCCAGCATGGCGGAATCGGAGCCGGTCTTGCTGATAGCCGGCAGAACCTTGTGCATCTGGCCTTTCAGGTACTCGGACTCCATGTTTTCCTCCCTGGCAAGCATCTTGTCCGCATTGCCCCGGATAGTATTGATCTCCCCGTTATGTACCATAAAGCGGTTGGGATGAGCCCTCTCCCAGCTGGGGTTGGTATTGGTGGAAAAGCGGGAATGCACCATGGCGATGGCTGATACATAATCCTCGCTCTGCAGATCCGCAAAGAAGGTGCGCAGCTGACCCACCAGAAACATACCCTTGTACACAATGGTGCGGCTGGAGAAGGATACCACATAGGTGTCCTCCGAGGACTGCTCAAAAAGACGTCTTGCAATGTAGAGCCTGCGGTCAAACTCCAGCCCCTTCTCTACATTGGCGGGCTTCCTGACAAATCCCTGCATGATATGGGGCATACACTCCACCGCCTTGTGTCCCAGCACATTGGGAAAAGTGGGCACTTCCCGCCAGCCCAGGAATTCCAGTCCCTCCTTTTCCACGATAATCTCAAACATCTTCTTCGCCTGATTCCGGCGCAGCTCCTCCTGTGGAAAGAAGAACATACCCACGCCGTACTCCCGCTCCCTGCCAAGCTCAATTCCTAAAGGCTTTGTCACCCGTACAAAAAACCTGTGTGGAATCTGGGTCAGTATGCCCACGCCGTCTCCGGTCTTGCCCTCCGCGTCCTTTCCTGCCCTGTGCTCCAGATTCTCTACAATCTTCAGCGCATTCTCAACAGTCTCCCTGCTCTTTTCTCCCTTAATATTTACACATGCGCCGATACCGCAGTTATCATGCTCGAACTCCTCCCGGTAAAGAGGTGCCTTCGGAAGCTCCCTCATCACATCAAACATGCTCTTCTCCTCCTTCTCGTCCGGATATTACCGTTCACACTGCTCCTTTCGCCATCCTTATGGACTGGCGCGGAGGCCGCATAATCGGACTTAAAACGCTTTGCTTTTTTCGTTCATGCAAAAAGAGCGCAATGAAGCCTTAATACGCTCCATTGCGCTCTTGTCTTAGACACTATACAATATTTTTTGCTATTTGTAAATAACTACTTTTTCTTAAATTGTCAGATAATCTGATAATTGCGAATATTCCCTGGCCGTTTTCTGATTTATTGACAGAATATAATTATTGTCATATAAATGCAACTTTCTGAATATAATTTCCAAAATAGACTTCACAGTCAAGCAAATTTGTTGTATTATGATAACTAGCTACTGTTTTATAAATATGTATACAATGATGAACCGGTGAAGGAGGAATGCACATGTAAAACGAAATACAGCAAATACTTTTTGGGAAACTCAGCAACCATTTCAACCAATACAAGGAGGAATAATAATGATACATAGAATTTGTACGATTGCACTTGCATTCGTATTAATTGCAGCAATGCCCTACAGTACTATTAACACAAATACTGATGAAATAATGTGCCAGATTCAAGATTTATTGACAGAAGGTTATCAGGAATATTATGATATCGACCACTTTGATATTACCGTATGTGATGACGGAACCTATTTTGTCGAAATGACTGCAACTTTAAAGGCAGACTCTGTTGAAGAATTAGATTACTATCAGGGTGCCCTGCAATATATGGCTGAGAACTCTCTTGCCGCGGGAACCTCTCACGAACTGATCGATAAATTATACAATAATTTATCCAATTATATTGGCACGGAGCAGGTTTTAAATTTCTATATTGCTGCGGACATCACCCCGGCAAATCGTTCGGCTTCCTGTAATCTGATGTTTGAAGACGGACTTGATTATGTCAGTGCGGAAGAAATATACCCTGGGTCACACGCTGAACTTTATAACAGCGGCTACAGCTATATGGAAAGCAGTACAGAAAGCGGTATTGAAAGCTATAGCACATTCACACAAAACTCAAGTGACCCCATTTTTTCCATATTCAACGCAGTTATGTACTCAGAAACCTATACCTCAAACCCTTCTTCCTGCAATTTACACTCGAATTGCAAGAATCTTGTAGATACTACAAAATATAATCCAAACTACACTCACTATGCGGCAAGCCATAGTGATTGTGCAAATTTTGTCTCACAAACACTTTATGCAGGTGGGATACCTACAAGCACAACCTGGTATGCAGGTGCCACAAATTGGATAAATGTAGCAAGTCTATGCAGCTACATGCTTGATAACGGTTACTGGAAGTCCATTGATAAAAGTGACTTGTTTGTAGGAGATTATATGCGCTACACTGGCACCAATGAATCCCACATAGTCATGATTACTGCTCACGATGGTGTATCCTTCCGATATTCAGGTCATACAAACGACAGGAAAAATGTAGTTACTTCTTTATCCGGCTCCAAGGCTTTTTATCATGTAACTTATTAAGGAGAGCAAATAAATGAATAAAAGTCTTTATGTTACGCTCGCCCTTGTCTGCACTGTCCTAATTACAGGCTGCGGCAGGAAAATACCACAGGATCCAGAGGAGTCTTACCACAACGAAGCATCAAATCCTTCTGCGGAGACGGCGCTCCCGGCCGCCGGAACCATAAATTCCTCTGATACCGGCTTCGACGATACTGAGCCTGCTGATACCGCTCCTCCCGAAGAGGAGCAGACGGTTCCGGCAACAGTCGCCGCTTATATGAGTATGGCGGAAGCACTCTGGCGAAGCGACCAGGAGCACATAGACTACAGGACTGCTTACAATAATGAAGCCTTAGATCAGTGCCGGGCAGTAAACCTTGAGAAAGACTACGGCTGTGAAATCATTCTGCCGGAAGACTTTGCAGAGACGGGAAATTTTACCCTTTCCCTTTCTGTGAATGGAACTGATGATGGCTTGTTTGTGTTGGAAGGCGATCAAACTCATGTCTCCATCGTGTTTGGCGAAGCATACCGGCTTGGCAACATTCTGTACATGGGCACGAACATTTCCGATGTACCCCCCTTTGCCCTGAACCTGGAAACAAAAACTCTGACAGACTGTAAAAAAGAATATGAGACTCTGCAGAGCCTTTACGCAGACTACCTTCTGGGTCAGCCCGAAAACACAAATCTGAAGATTCAGCGCCTTCATCCGATGGCACAAATAGATAGCTGTCTAATCTACCTTGCGACCATCAGCGAGGCAATGGATACTGATACAAGGGCCATCATCTACGCCGCCTTTGACGAGTTCCATTCTTTGCGGGCCTATCTCCTGTTAACGGAGGCAGACTACCTGTCCCCCAGCGACTTATCCATAACGCTGCAAACAGAAGTGACCCTGGAAATCAGTGAGCTTAGTCCCTTTGGCCGAAGCTGCTCGCTCACCATCCACAATGCCGGAACTGAGACTGTATGCTGCAGCAATCAATACAGTCTGGAAAAAAGCATAGGCGGAATCTGGTATCCAGTAACTATGCTGATATCAGAAGATGAAGCAAAACATTTATGGACCGATGAACTATATACCCTGAAAGCCGGTGAGGAACTTACGCTGCAGCTGCCGTTGGATTCTTTTTACGGCAGCTTCCCGGCCGGAAGTTACCGTCTGATAAAAAGCTTATCCTACCCGGAGAATACAGACAGCAGTGAAAAAATAAACATAGCAGCATATTTCGAAATTGAATGATGCACAGTGCTGAGAGCCAAACTGCACGGTATCTTACAGCAAGTCACATATACTTTACCCTTGTCTCGTCGAGGAACCCTCTTGCACCGGGTGTTTCATCGGCTTTGCCAACTGCGACGACGGCAAGGGGAATGCTGCTGACAGCCAGAATCTTCTGCATTTCTTCCACCCGCTGCGCAAGGGGATAACAGCCGCACCAACAGGTTCCATACCCTAATTCCTTAGCCGCCAGCAGGATATTCTGGGCAGCCGCGCCGCAGTCCTGAGGCCAGAAGCCCTGGCATATATTTTCCTGCAGGTCAGGCCTGCCGCAGATTACGATCGCCAGAGGAGCAGTGGCAAGCATCTGGGTATAGGGCATCGCTTTCATGATCTTGTCCTTCACTTCCCGGCTTTCCACGACAACAAATTCCCATGGCCGTGTATTGCAGGCGCTGGGAGCCATCATAGCCGCCTCCAACATCTGTGTGACATGCTCCCGCGGCACGTCTGCATCCGGATTGTATCTGCGGATACTTCTGCGGGATTTGATTGCATCTAATGTGTTCATGATAAATCCTCCTTAACAATTAATATCTCAATTCTCAAATGTTTTAAGTGCATCTATCGTCTGCTGTATCAGATCGTCCAATGTCCAGCCAAGCATATCCGCTCCCTGTTTTATCACTTCCCTGTCACATCCGGCAGCAAATCCGTTCGCCTTGAATTTCTTTTTTACCGACTTCAGCTCCAGATCCTGCACACTCTTCGACGGCCTCATAAGAACCACTGCCCCGATCAAGCCCGTAAGCTCATCTACCGCATACAAAACCTTTTCCATCTCATGCTCCGGCTTTATGTCCACCGTTATTCCATAGCCGTGGCTTGCAGTGGCATGAATGATTCTCTCGTCGATTCCACGCTCCCGCATGATTTCCTGGCTTTTGATACAATGCTGCTCAGGAAACCGTTCAAAATCAAGGTCATGCAGCAATCCTACGATTCCCCAGAATTCCTTCTCGTCCCCATAACCAAGTTTATCCGCAAAATATTTCATTGTATTTTCAACAATCTGTCCATGCCGCAAATGAAATTCCTCCTGATTATATTCTGTCAGTAAATCCCATGCTTCTTCTCTTGTCATTTCAATCCGCTCCTATCCATGAAAACTTTTCTATCTTTTTTACTGTGCCCTCAACTTAACAAAATTATCTTTTGAATTATCAACCTGCAGAAACTCTGCAAAACGCAGCATCTCCTTTTTAATTGCTTCCAGCATATCATCATCCGGGGTGATCTCCGGCTCCCACCACCAGTTTTTGACAGTAAACTCTCCTGCCTGCCGAATCGGTTCTGCCTCAAACCTTGCGACAAACTGACCATTATATAATACCGGCAGCACATAATAACCAAATTTTCTTTTGGGAACTGGCGTATACACTTCCCACCGATAAGTAAAATCAAACAGCCTTTCTGTCATTTGTCTGTCCCACATGATATTATCTAACGGTGCAATAAATCTGGCATAACTGTCTGAAGTCTGATATTCCATATATGTCGGAATATCTTTGAAACCATAGAAGGTCTCATTAATCCCTTCAATCCGTATTTCATCAATGCTGTTCTTTTCAATCAGCGTTTGAAGTACAGAACTGCGCAGCTCATTATCACTTAAGAAGTGTCCCTGCCAGGCTCCTCCCGGTTTGTTCCATATGAGGCCCACACTCTGTATTCGCCTTTCCGTGTACCATTCCAGAAATTCTTCTATTGTCATATCATGATCATATTGAAAATCTGCCTTTTCAAGTACACGTTCCGTCAGATCAAAATACTTCTGTGTGCCCTTTTTATCAGCTACGCAGAGTTCTCCGCTGTTAAACAGATAGTCCAGGGCAGCGCTTGATAATTTCTTAGGTCCCCAGCGGCTTTCCCGTACTTCACCGATAGAAATATCTTTTGTCCCTGTCCTGCCATATCGCGTCACAAAATCTCTCACATCATCCAGTATATCCAGCGCTCCCATTTGATTGCGATATTGAAGAGTAAGGACTACGCTCTTTTGATGTTCATCCCGCACATACCTGAAACGGGCAAAATCTTTTGACTCATAGATACACATTTCCTTGTCAAATCCGTCAATTAATTTGTGTTCTTTGTATAACAGCTCATTCAGATATTCTTCTCTGTAACCGCTCACCCTTGCCTGTAACGCCAGATCGGCATTCCTTGCCACAACATTCAAAGGGTCGTATTGAATACTGTGGATTCTCTGCATTATCTTTTCAACGCCTGCTCTCCCGCACAGTGGTTCCGCCCCGTCCAGATTGTGATACCGGCACAGCGTCTGTCTTGCTTCTTCCTGTGAATATATTTTCATTCTGATTCCTCGTATTCCATATAATTCCATATAAACGATTGCGTTATCTTCAATCACTAATACCCCAAGGTTCCGTTTAAAGATTCATCGTCCTCAATCCACTGCTGCACAGGAATCTCGCGGTATTCGTTCTCCGTATCTCTGACATAGACCGTCTCAATACCCGCATTAATGATCTGTCTCTTGCACATAGAGCAGCTACAGGAGTTCTTCACGTACTCCCCCGTATCCGCTTCCACGCCCACCAGATAAAGGGCGCTTCCGATCATCTTGTCTCTGGAGGCGCTGATGATCGCATTTGCCTCCGCATGGACGCTGCGGCACAGCTCATACCGTTCGCCTCTTGGGATCTCCATTTTGATACGGATGCATTCTCCGATATCTGTACAGTTCTTCCTGCCTCTGGGCGCACCCACATAACCGGTGGAAATCACCTCGTCATTTTTCACGATTACCGCTCCGTAATGCCGTCTTAAGCAGGTAGACCGCTGCGCCACCATCTTGGCCAGATCTAAGTAGTAGTTGACTTTATCTCTTCTTTCCATTTCATCCCTTTCTGTTGGCTCTTTTATTATTTGACAGGTATGTATCATATATCTTCTCTGCCCCCGGATAAAATTCCCTTTTCAGAATTGAGGAATACGCTGCTTTAGATATCCTTAAATTGCATGGCTTTACCTTTCCGTGCGCTTCGCCAGCTTATGATAATACCGCATAAATCTGCATACCTCATCATAGGTTTCCCTGATTGTTTTCCGGCGCTCCCCTGCATCAGCGATCTGCTTTGTCCCGGCGAAAAGCTCTGCATTATAATATAGCACCGCCATAGGATACCTTGCGTCATTATAGGCTCCCGGATATTTCTTCAGACAATCCTTCATATAATCGGCACCATACGCCACACATTCCTCCAGAAGCCTGTAGCCCTCTTCTTCCCTTCCCGACAACAGATCCCATACGCCAAACAGATACGCATCAGCACGCCAGGGATGCTTCTGTTCTCCTGTCGTATCGGTGATCAGCACCCCGCCTGACGAACTGGTATCCCACATGGGCCTGGCTGTCCGGGGATCCCACGGCCCCTTCTCCGTAGCTTTCAGCCAGTCCAGGCGCTCTCTGGCAAAATATGTTTCCATACTGTCGATCTTCTGCCACTCGGGAAGCACTCCATCCGCAAAAAATGTCAGAATGTCATCAAATTTCCGGTTAATCTTTTCCACCATGGCGGCATCCACAGCATCCCCACCATGCTGGATCACTCCCCAGCCCTTATCTACCCGTTGAAAGTTTTCCCCTCGGCAGATATGACCAGGCAGTCCTAAAATCCCCGTGTAAATGGCATATACGGGGCAGAGGTAATATCGGATGGCTTCATACCCGCCGCCCCGAAAATAACCTGTAAACTGTATGCACCACACCAGATCATTCCTCTCCTTCACAAAGGTTTGCGGTCCGGCTTTTTTCATCCCATAAGCCTTTGCAAGAGGCGTGATCTTCGCCTGCAAATTTTCCTTTAAACGGCATTTCAGTTCTTCACAGGTCTGCTTCCACTGTATTTCATCTCTCGCCTTTTGAAATGAAAAAGTCTGTGGCGGTTTCTGCCCGGGCGGCATCCCCAGCAGGCTTTTCCAGTCGAAATCCACTGACTCCGTGGGATGCCCTTCCAGATATTTCTCCCACTGCTCCCTGATTGGAGCAGTATGTTCATAAAAAGATTTCATGGCCGCACGCCTGTAGTTTATACCTTCTTCCTGCGCCTTTTTCTCATAATAATCAGAAGTCTTCAACGGACGCCCCAGAGTATGAAAATAATAGGCAATACCGCTCTGGGTCTTTGTCATCCAGTAATAATCCGCCTTCCAGGAGGCGGGCATGATCCGATTCCGATTGCCAGGGTTAAGGTTTTCTTCCAGTTTATCCCTGTGGCTGTTCCACCACTGTTCCCACTCCGCCGGTTCCACCTCTCCCGCTGCAACCCGCAGGAATATTTTTCTCATCTCATCCTGAAAACTCATCTCTATACCGTCCTCTGCCATTACAACCAGATAGCGATGCTGGCTGAGTCCTTCATCATCCCGCTCGCTGTACACATAAAATTTCCTGCGGGTAATCTAATTGTTTCATTTCCTCTTTTGTATGGTTACAGATAAAATTCAACCGAAGGACTTTTGCACTCTTTCAATAAAACGTTCCGTAATATACTTTATGGAAGGTACATGGAAGAACACCGCATGACAATTATATTTTCTTAACATGTACCAATAGGCCTCGTTACATAAAGATTGGGTAGGTATGTTTCCTATATTGGCAGCAATTCCGCTTTGATTCAATTTCTTCGCAATCGAATTAATATCCATATCAGAATATAAGCACTTATCACCTCTTTGGGCAGCGCACTCTATTCTTACATTTCCTTTTAATCTTTTATCCAGCCCAAACATATAGACTAAATCATATGTACCACTGATATCATCAATATCCTTCTTTAATCCGTCATATGAATTTGTCAAAAACAATTTATCGCCGTTAAGATTTCTCACTATTTTATTAGAGGAATTGCCATTCCCCTTAAAAGCAACATATAGTGTCTGCATGTATTTACCTCATTATATCTCGGTTGTCAGTGTAATTATAATCTATTTTCAGCGGGTATGCAATTCCGGAAAAGAAGTCACATGATCAATTATTCCCAAGGAAAGCAGAAAGTGATATAATAAAGATGCGGCAGAATTGACTAATAAAATATTATCGAAATTAAAGGGAAGGAAATGTTGTAAATGCTGAAAAAACTGAATTATGTCTTGAATATACTGATAGGATCGTTTATCGGGGTTTTTATAGGGCGTGGAGCATATGTGCTCTGGGATTACAGGACACATCCTGATTTATATGCCCTGCAGTCAGCTCCATGGTACACAAGTATTCTGGTTAACGGCATCTTTTTGATTGTCGTTTTGATAGTGGCAGGCATTATCAAGCTGGCCATTCGTAAAAAGATAAAGTCTCCCCAATAAATGCAGGCATATTATGGAAACATATTATGATAACCAAGTTAAAATACGGAAATACAAATACATAGGATCACAGAACAGACTATAAGTCACCGTGAGAACAGCATTGCCGTCATTTTAGATGACGGCAGCTGTATTGTCGGTGATCTGGGGCCCGGTATGCAAACGAAAAAAGATTCTAAAACACCTTTCTCTGCCTGCTCAACAGAAACAGCCCACCTGCTGCCAGACAGAGGCAGACCATGCACACAGGCCAGCAGACAAAGCCGGATACGGCCAGGGAGGTATTGCTCAACAGGTATGAAACCAGATTGACTGCCGCGTGCATTACCACCGGCACCCTGAAATCACCAAAATACTCATAGCCGTATATCATCAGGCATGCCATGAGAAAACCGTATATGCCCTGTACCCAGTTTCCGTGATACACGCCAAAGAACATAGCCGCCATCAGCATTGCAACCAAAGGCCGCACAGGACCTTTCAGGCAATTATAGATAATGCCCCTGAACAATAATTCTTCCGCCGGAGGCGCTACCAACACATAGAGAATGATGCCCAGCCAGATGCTGGCAGCATACTGTTGTTCCGCAACCGCCCGGTATGCAGCGGAATTGTTCGTTATCCCCGTAAGATCCAGCAGCATGTTCAGTCCCAGCATGGCTCCCAGTGTCGCAGTCCCTAAAAACAGGTAGTTCTGTATTGGTTCTTTTTTGATATGCAGCAGCCTGGATTCCTTTGCCGCCTTTAAGATCATGACCCTGGCCGTCCTGAATACTATTGCGGAACCCGCAATAAAAGCCACAATCTGTGCAATAGCAGCTCCGTTTCCGGTAATTCCCGAGACCTCACCTGCTTCGTCATAAAGCAAAAGCGAAAATCCCGGTACATTCTTTGCAATTAAAAGAAACAGGTTCACGGTGAGGGATAGAGCGATCGTCCTGACAAGGACAAACATCAAAAAGGAGTATATCGTCTGCCAGATTATCTGAAAGGTCAGCCCTTTCTTTGTATCCTCCGTGCCCCGCAGCAGAAAACTCTGCAGTTCCTCCACAGACCGGACGATATAATCCGCCTTTGCCTCCCGCAGTTCTTCCATGTCTCCATAGCCATAAGTCACGCCCACGCTCTCCACACCTATCGTCCTGGCCCCTTCCACATCAAACCTGCGGTCTCCGATCATGTACACTTTCTCTTTTTCTACAGGGTTATCTCCAAACAGCTGACGCAGTGCCTCCGCCACCACCTCATCCTTGTTCACCCTTGTGCCGTCCAGCTCACTTCCCACAATGACTTTAAAATATTTTTTAATGTGAAAATGCTCAAGTATACGCTCCACGAACACCGTTGGCTTGCTGGATGCCACCGCCAGATACATTCCTTTGGAATTTAAAGTCTCTAGCAGCTTTGGAATACCGTCATAAAGCTCATTTTCGAAGAGACCTGTATCCTGAAAACGCTCCCGGTACTTTGCCACAGCACTCTCCGCCTGCTGCTCATCCATGTTATAAAACTGCATAAAGCTATCCTTTAAAGGCGGGCCGATAAAAGGTGTCAGCTTGTCAATATCCGGTTCATCTATTCCGAAAGAAGCCAGCGCATACTGCACACAGGTGCAGATACCTACTTTGGGGTCAGTCAAAGTTCCGTCCAAATCAAAGAGCAGATAATTTTTCATATTGATCTCCTAAAAACTGCGAAGCTTGTCGCTTCCGTCGTCTATCGTATTTTCTATTTTTAAAATCCTGACATCATAACTGATCGTATCGTTCACCTTTACATGGACGGTGTCCCCTTCTTTTTTCCCCAGCAGCGCCTCTCCCAGAGGACTCTTATTGCTGATAAGATTTTCCAGAGAATTTCCCCTGACGGTAGTTACAATTCTATAGGATTCCACAGTTCCGTCATCCACAAACTCAACCGTCACCGTATTGTTCATACCTACCTCGTCCTCAGCGGAATCCTCAGAGATCACCTTGGCCGTTTTTATCATTCTCTCCAGATAGCGTATACGGCTCTCATTCTGATTCTTTACCTTTTTTGCCGCATGATATTCAAAGTTTTCGCTCAGATCCCCGTGGGCCCTGGCCTCTTTCACGTCCTCAAGCGCCTTAGGACGTACCACCAGCTTACGGTACTCGATTTCCTCCTCCATCTTCTTAATATCTCCGGCCGTCAGTTCGTCGTACATAGTTCCTCACATTCTGCCGCCTTCAGACGGCGCTTATAATATTTGCCCGGTTCAAAAAACCGCCCTGCCCTGCTGCAGCCCATAGATTACCGCCACCGCCAGAATGATCTGGATAATTGCAAAGCGGAACACTGTCTGGGTGTTAGACCAGCCCCAGGCCTTTCTGACATGGTCGTGCAGCGGTGTCCTGGTATTCTTCAATATCCGTATCTTCAAAAAGCGAAGCAGAGCAACCTTCACAAGTCCCAGGCCCCCATCCAGGATCAACACCAGCGCAATGGGGATATACAGCACCGGGCAGCCTGTCTTCAGAACCGCAATGCTGATAAACAACCCCATAGAACGGGAGCCTGCATCTCCCATCATCAGCTTGCTGGGGGTGGCATTATACCAGAGATACCCCAGAATACAAACTGCAAACAGCAGAATCAGGAAAGAAAAATCCTCTCCCCTTCCCAAAAGCCTGTCCACCGTATAGACAGTCATGACGGAGATAACAGCCAGGGTTCCCGAAAGCCCGTCCACACCATCCGCACAGTTGGTCACATTCACAGAGGTCCACACCAAAGCCATAATAAAAACCGCAAACAGTGCAGGCGGAATGGTCAGCTGTATATGAAACAGTGCCAGTTCTATGGTGCTGGGATTATATCTCAAATAGGTCATGGCCACCAGCGCCGCCACACAGAGATCCAGAAATCCTTTTTTGTACTCGCCCCAGGGCATTTTGGAAGCGTCATCCAGAAAGCCTGTCATCATACAGATGACTATGAGTATCAGGTAGATGATGATTTCTGCCTTCAAGGGTGCAAACAATAGTGCAGCTGCTACAAAACAAAGCACAAATATGATTCCTGCCCCTCTTGGCTTTCCTGCAGAAAGCTTGCCGTCATGAGCAAACTCCCGCCCCGCATCTTTCGGCAGGAATCCCTGCAGCTTGTGGGTAGCAAACACTGTGGCTCCAAAAGCAAAGATTATACCTGCAAGCGCCAGCAGTGAATCATAAGTATCCGATATCCGGAAATGCAGCATATATTCTCTCCAATCTTACATACAATTTCAGGCAAACTTAAGCTGCTCATATCACATGAATTACAGCCTTCGCTATCAGCCCATGCGGCTGAACTGTACAGACTCCAGATCAAAGTTACAGCCGGGCAGGAAGATCAGTTCCACTTTTCCTTTTCCCCGAAGCCTCTCAATAGAGAAGTTTTGTATCTTACCGCCATCTCCCGCAAATTCCACAATGCGGTTCACAGTCTCCCCCGACTCGTCCGTAAAATGAATGTGAATGGTATTGACAGTCAAAGGCGTCCTCCCACAAATTGCAACGCTTCCCGCCCCTTCCGAACCAAAGTCCATATTTTCATACACCACCGACACATTGTTGCCAATACCCCGGACAATATTCCCATCCCGCGTGAAAGTATCGCCGTAAATAGCGTTAGCCTCGCCTCCGTACAGCTTCCCGTATGCCTTCTCCTGCCTGCTGAAGACAAAGCCCTTGACATGCACCTTGTCATGCAGCATAAATCCAATATCCGTCACACCTCTGATACGTTCAGACAGTATATAGGTCTGTTCCTGATATACATTCCAGATGGAGGGCTTTCGGTAAACTACAGTGTCAATCAGCCTGCTTCCCTGCTCATTGGGCGTTCCTGCCCAAATGTCAATCAGGTATTGATCTCCGGAAAGGGCAAAGATGGGCAGGGTGATCTCATCGGAGCCGTACTCGCCAAAGTCCACATCAGTGAAGACCACGCCGCTTGCTCCGTCCCTTGCCGTTGCAATGCCCTTCTCATTTCCGCTGCCAATGTCTCCGATGGCCTTTGAATACAGCCCGGCAGACACAAACTCGTAAGGATTTAAGGTTGCCTGTCCAAGTCCCTCCGCCCGATACTCCAGCTGGGATATGAGAATCGCACGTGTGCCATCCATCACCATGCAGCGCACATAAAACGCTCCGTCGCCCAAAGCCCGGACCCTTGCCATATTTCTGCCCTGTTCGTCAATATATCCCTCAATTTCCACGAAATTGACTTCGATGCCGCCGACGTTCACTGCTTTCCACACAAGGGTTCTGTCTGTAGTATTCTCCGGATAAAGCAGGGCTTCCAACATAGTCTCCTGCCCTTCGGGAGACAGTATGTTACTGCCATGGGTGCAAAGCTCCAGCTTCCTGACAGGAATTCTGTCGGGAAGTTCCGCACTGCTTTGTTGTCCGCAGTTCTCCAGGAAGGGCTTTACCACCACATTCCCTGCTGCCTTTACCGCTGTCAGACAAAGAGATGCTGCCTCAAGGTTTCTTCCGCTGACCTTCAGCACAAGCTCTCCTTCCTCTGCCGTACTGCCGACTACTATCAGCAGTTTGCCGGAAAACAGCTTTCTTACTGCAGCCTTATAATCATCGTAATCCGTGCTGTCTCCGTTGTCCATTCCAAGGATTCTGCCGGGACCTGTGAGCTCCGCCTTCACATAGTCTGCAGCATTCTCTACCGGATTCCCATTCTCATCCACCACGGAGACCGTGACAAAGCACATGTCCTCACAGTCTGCGGCAATCTCCTGTCTGTCCGCAGAAAGTATGATCTTTTTACTGTCGCCAAAGGAAGTATGGCTGTCTCTTGCCACCTCCCTGCCGCTCTCGTCATATGCTACAGCCGTGATGGTGCCCGGCTCATAGGGCACCTGCCAGTCAGCAACCAGTTTCTGCCCGTGGACATGGTCAATGGTTCTTCTGCCCTGAGATACACCATTCACAAACAGCTCCACCTCCGGCGCGTTGGTACATGCCCTCAGGTCAATCAGCTGCCCCTTGTTAAAATCCCAGTAAGGGAACAGGTGCACCATAGGTGCTTTCTTCACGTCCGTCCACTCCGCCTGAAAGACATAGTAGGAATCCTTCGGAAAACCTGCGGTATCAATCTGTCCGAAATAAGAATTTTTGGTATGGTAAGGTGTAGGTTCTCCGATATAGTCAAATCCCGTCCAGATGAACTGTCCCCATATATATTCCGGATCCCTGTCATCCGCAATACATTTCTCCCAGCTTCTGGCCCCCCAGCTGGTATTGGAATTGCCCAGGGAGGAGCACTGCTCGTCCTCGTCGGACAGAATCTCCTGCCTTAATGGAAAATGATAAATTCCACGGCTCTGCACCACGGAAGCAGTCTCGCTGCCGTACATTATCCAGTCCGGATGCTCCCTGTGATGCTCCTCATAATATTTCTCCGCATAGTTATAACCTGCAACCTTGACGATGTCAGCACACTTCCTGGCATTTTCCCATGGCATATAATTGGAGCCGATGGTAATCAGGGCATTTGCCTTGGGATCATTCTCACGCACGGCGTTCATCAGTCTTCTGGTGATGTCCTGCCCGTGCTCGTCCGCGTGGGTATCATAAATTTCATTTCCGATAGACCAGAGTAAAAGGCTGGGATGATTCCTGTCCCTTCGCACCCAGCTGCGCACATCTTTCTCGCACCACTCTTTAAAGAATCTGCCGTAGTCATACTGCGTCTTCGGAAGTTCCCACATGTCAAAGCTTTCGCTTAAGATGAGCATGCCCATCCTGTCGGCAAGCTCCACGAGTTCCGGTGCAGGCATATTGTGGCTGGTACGGATAGCGTTGACTCCCATCTTCTGCAGCATTCGAATCTTCCTCTCCATGGCCGGAACATGAAATGCCGCTCCCAGGCACCCCAGATCGTGGTGCTCGCATACCCCGTGTATTTTCACACGTCTTCCGTTCAGGAACAGCCCCTTGTCCGTGGTAAGATCAATGGTGCGGAAGCCTATGGTTATGTCCTGGCTGTCAATCACGTTCTCGTGCCCCTGAAGGCACAGCTCCACCGACAGGCGGTAGCACTGAGGATTCTCAATGTCCCACAGAACAGGCTCACTGATCAGCGCACGGATTTCCGCCTTTCCCTGCATCGGTACGCCGGAACTGTCTCCGACTGCCCTGTCATCCTGCTCCTGTGCAGCCCCGGTGCTTTCGGCAGATGTCTTTACAGGAACCCAGCCCAGCTCCTGCACCAGGTCGTCTCCCTTCCAAAGGCGGTAGCGACACCCTACATTGAGGTCCAGCTTACCAGCGGCTTCCGTCTCGGCCTCCAGTTCAAATCCCCCCTCTGTTTTCCTCGTTGTAACATAGGTTCCATCCAGAGGCAGATACACCGCAGGGCAGACCTTCAGCCATACTTTCCGATAAATGCCCGCTCCCGAATACCATCTGCTGTTTGGCGACTGAAAGCGCACCTGTACCGTCAGAAGGTTTTTCCCGGGCATCAACGCGGAGGTCACATCCATATCGAAAGTAGAATAACCGTATTTCCAGTCTCCAATCTTGGTGCCGTTGACATACACCGTAGAATCCATATAGACGCCGTCAAAGCGAAGAATGACCCGTTCACCTCTGTGAATGCGGGCAGTGATCCTCTCCTGAACATCCGCGGTTTGATCTGCACTTGCAGCTCCCAGTTCTCCGCCCAGATCCTCTATCTCGCCGGTTGACAGTTCAAATTCCTTGCGATACCAGCCGCAGCCATCCTGATACAGGTTCTTCGCATCGTAGATCAGCCAGTCATGCGGCAGTTCCACGGGAGCAAACCTGGTCTTCTGATTCTCAATCTCCCCCATAGTGACATGCAAGTCCGTCCGCAGAAAAGTCCAGTTGTTGTAAAAAGGAATCATATTTGCGTTCATCTCCGCCCCCCCTATCGTTCTGCATCAGCAGAATCATTATACCATGTGCGCAGAAAATCAAGCGGCCGCAAAGCGGACATTTGATTTTCAAGCCATGACCGCCGGTATAATGCGCCACGCAAGCGGCGGCAAGACAGCGACAGCTGGCTTGGATTCTGCATTAGCAGAATCATTATACCACACCTGCTGGAAAATTTCTCCTTATTTTTTTCTTCTGTATGTGTCAAGTAATCAATGGCACATACCGGAATGCGTTTTATAGTGGATTATCGTCTGCCTGTATGCTAAAATAGGGGGGAATCCGTGCCGGAGGTGTATGATGCAAACCATTATGATTGTTGAGGATGATCCTGCTATCCGTGAGGAACTGACTTTCCTGCTGGGAAATGAGAACTATCAGGTTTTACCTGTATCGGATTTTGAAACTGTCCCGGAACAGGTGCGCTCTGCCTGCCCTGATTTAGTCCTTCTGGATCTGGGATTGCCCGAACGCGACGGTCTTTCCCTGTGTGCTGCAATACGGAAAATTGCTCCTATCATTGTAGTCACCAGCCGGAACTCTGCTTTGGATGAACTTCGGGCTTTGAACCTGGGCAGCGATGATTATGTGACCAAGCCCTACAACATCCCTGTCCTCCTTGCTCGGATCAAGGCTGTTCTGCGGCGGAACGGCGGCGAAAGTGCGGAGCCGGATGTTTTGAAGGCGGCGGGGCTTCAGCTCAGTCTGACAAAGGGAATTGTGAGCGCCGCCGGACAATCAACAGAGTTGACACGGAATGAATTGAAAATTCTGGCCCATTTGATGGCCCACGCCGGAGAAATCGTCTCGCGGCCTGACTTGATCGAGGTGCTGTGGGACAGTCAGATTTATATTGACGACAATACCCTCAGCGTCAATGTGACCCGCTTACGGAGCAAGCTGGAGGGGCTGGGAATGCCAGGTGTAATTAAAACCCGCAGGGGAATGGGGTATCAGCTATGACGGCAGGAGAATTTATCCTTGACAGACTGGGCCGGATGCTCCTCCGCATTGCGTTCCTCTTTGCGACTGCCGCATTTTTGCTTGCAACAGGCACACAGTCAGGTATTATCACTCTTTTGCTGATCGTATGCCTGCTGATTTTTGTGTTGGAGCAGCTATCTGATTTTTGGAGGACAAAAAAGCGGCTGAATGAGCTGCAGGCGATTATGAATGAATTGGATCAGCGGTATCTTTTTACCGAATGCGTACCCACCCCCCATGATCTCTATGAGCGCAAGTTGTTTGATCTGCTGCGCCTGTCGAGCAAATCCATGATCGAGACGGTGTCAGATGCGCAGGCCGCCGGGAGAGAGTATCGGGAATATATAGAGCAGTGGGTACATGAAATCAAAACGCCCATCACAGCGGCAAAACTGATCTGCCGGAATACAGACAGCGATACGCGGCGCAGGCTGTCAAAGGAATTGGCGCAGATTGACGCGCATGTGGAGCGGGCCCTGTTCTATGCCAGGACTGAAAACCCGGAAAAGGATTTCATCATCAGCAAGATAGAACTCTCCACGATATGCGAGGAGGCAATTCAGGCCCACAGGACCCTGCTTATCCAAAACGGCGTCCGGGTAGAAACAGAGAATCTGGATAAAAACGTCTATACTGACGGGAAATGGGTGTCGTTCATGCTGGGACAGCTTTTGCAAAACGCCGCCCGGTATCGTGGAGAGGAACCCGTTATCACATTGTCAGGCAAGAGGCTGGGACGGCAAGTGCAGCTTGCCGTTCAGGATAACGGCATCGGTATTCCTGATTATGAACTGCCTCGTGTCTTTGACCGGGGCTTTACCGGAAGAAATGGCAGAAGCCGGGGCGGTTCTACCGGTATGGGCCTGTATCTCTGTAAGCGGCTGGCGTATGCTTTTGAAATCGGCTTGCATATCCAATCAACGGCGGGGGCGGGAACCTGTGTG
>JAIDME010000067.1 GCA_029050705.1 Acetatifactor sp. | reverse complement strand
GGATTTCAGGGAGCCGGAGGAGGACGGAAGGGAACTTCTGGACAATAAGATCAGGCTTCTTCAGGAGAACCTTTCAGAAAATCCGGAAGTGGAAGTGACTTATTTTCAGCCCGACTCAAAAAAATCCGGCGGGGCTTATGTCACGGTCAAAGGCAGGGTGAAAAAAATAGATGTCTGTTCATGCCGTATGGTGTTCACAGACCGGACAGCCCTTGCTCTGGAGAATATCTATTCTATTGAGGGGGAACTGTTTGGAGATTTGTGAGTTTTTTAAAGCAAAAGGGCCGGGCGCAGACCGGCGCTCAGCCCCTTTTAGATTATTTTTTGAACAGGTTTCCCAGTCCCTTTACTGCATCACCCACATTATCGGCAGTCAGCTTAGCCTTGATGCCTGCCACTACTTTCTCTATCTGGTCGGTGGGGATATCGATGCCGGTGAGCTTCTTCAGTGCACCCGCAGGATTGCTGAGAAACTGTTTTTTCAACGCCTCGTCTCCCTTTAACTTGTTTACTGCGTCTTCGATGATTTTTTTGATATCCATATGACTGTTCCTCCTCTTTTTTTTTCATCATATAGAATTTTTACCGTGTTGTCAAATTTGATGCAGCCGTTTCCGTTAACAGACCGAAAAAACCTGTGATAAGGTTAGGAGAAAACATTGGTGGCAGAGGTACACTGTTGCGATCTGATGCACAGATGTAATTGAGACCTGATTTGGGCGGAAGAGAGGAAGTCATGCACTACACTTTAGCGGAGTTAGCTCTTATGACAGGATATTCTACACGCTCCCTGCGGACATTTTACAGGCAGGGGCTTTTGAGCGGTACAATGGAGGCCGGAAAATATTCCTTTTCGGAGGAGGATGTGGGACATTTTATGGCGCAGCCCTTTATAGTATCCGGCATGAAGACCAAGACCAGGATGCAGGTGCATCATTTTCTGGAGGAGGAGCATACACGGAAACCGGCAACCTGTCTGATCCATGATGAACCGGGCAGGGAGCGGGCAGAGCAGTTGAACGATATATTGCTGGAATATATTAACCGGGAGCACCCGGAGGAATTTACCTATACGTATCTTTATGATGATAAAAAAGAGGTGGCGCGGTTTATTTTCATCGGTTCGGCAAAAGAGGTGGCCGCTGTCCTGGAGAGGATAGGGTAGGAAAAAGTCGAAGAATTTCAAATTGATTGTCTCCTTTCTGCATTTTATCCTGAACATATTAAATGCTAAAACGAAGGGAGCAGAGAAATGCGTCAGTTATATGAAAAATTAAATGTTCTGTTACAGCTTGTGCCTTATGAGGATATATGTCCCGGATTCCGGCGCTGCGATTATGCGATTTATGATTCAGAGCAGGTA